>JBIKOQ010000121.1:0-5489 GCA_044357955.1 Burkholderiaceae bacterium
CCGACTGCAGGGCCCAGACATCCTCATGGCCCAGCCTCGGCAAATGATTTCCGAAGCCACGACTTTCGGCACCATACAAGTACCGGCCGGTGGGCAACCGATCGTCCTGATGGCCGATCGACAGACCACGGGAGGCTATCCAAAAATAGCCTATGTCGCGACCGTCGATTTACCGCTCCTCGCGCAGATGGGTCCCGGCGACAAGGTGCAGTTTGAACTGCTCACGCTTAACACCGCACAGACACTGGACACCGCCCGAACCCGTGCATTCATCGACCTTGCCCAAGCACTCCAACCCGTGCGAACATTATTGCTTAATCACTAAGGACCTCAATCATGGCACTACGTATTGATCTGAATTGCGATATGGGCGAAAGCTTTGGCGCCTGGAAAATGGGCAACGACGAGGAGATTCTGCCCTTCGTTTCCTCGGCCAACATCGCCTGTGGTTTCCATGGCGGCGATCCAGCGACGATGCGCAAAACCGTCGCCTCAGCTCTCAAGCATGGCGTGGCGCTCGGCGCGCATCCAGGCCTGCCTGACTTACAAGGATTTGGCCGCCGCAATATGGCGATCACAGACCAAGAAGCCTACGACATGATGGTGGTTCAGATCGGCGCGCTCGCAGGTGTCGCTGCCTCGCAAGGCGCGCGCTTGCGCCATGTCAAAGCGCATGGTCAGCTCTACAACATGGCCGTCAAAAACGAAGGCCTCACGCGCGCCTTGGCGCAAGCCACCTACGACGTCGACAAGGATCTGGTCTTTTTTGCCTTAGCGGGCAGCCAGATGATTCCTATCGCCGAGTCTATCGGCTTGCGCGTCGCAAGCGAAGTCTTTGGTGACCGCAACTACGCGCCTGATGGGACCCTGAGCCCACGCAATCAACCCAATGCAATGATCACAGACGTGCAACAGTCCATTAAACAAGTGCTGCAAATGGTCAAGACCAGCACCTTGACTGCCAATGACGGCACCATTGTCCAGGTGCGCGCAGACACCCTCTGTATCCACGGTGATCAACCCGGCGCAGTGACCTTTGCCAAAGCCATTCGCGAAGCCTTGCGCGCCGAAGGCATCGAAGTTGGCGTGTAATGAAGTGAGGCTGTCCGCAGACAGCCTCTTTTAAACACCCTCTTCAGGCTGCGAACAAACACATCCTGACATTAAACGAGGACGCGCTCAATCCCGCCGTCATTGGCTTTTTTGACATATTCCTCAAGCCAGTTGTCACCCAAAATGTGCTTGGCCATTTCGACCACGATGTAGTCGGCTTTAGCCCCACTGTCCGCCTCGAAACGAGAGAGTCCTTGCAAGCAAGAGGGGCAGGAGGTCAAGACCTTGATCTCGCCGTCAAAACCATCTTGACGCAAGGTCGCATCATTTTTAACAAGCTCCTCTTCCTTGCGGAAACGGATTTGCGTCGAAATGTCCGGACGCGTCACAGCCAACGTCCCGGACTCACCGCAACAACGATCCGTCTTAATGGCCGAGTCACCGACAAGCGAGCGCACCGTCTTCATCGGGTCCTGTAGCTTCATTGGTGTATGGCAGGGGTCGTGATACATGTACCGGGTACCCTGAACGCCTTCGAGCTTAATATCTTTTTCAAGCAGATATTCATGAATATCAATCAAGCGGCAGCCTGGGAATATTTTTTCAAACTCGTAGCCTGCCAATTGGTCATAGCACGTGCCACAACTGACCACGACGGTTTTAATGTCGAGATAATTCAGCGTATTTGCCACACGATGAAACAGCACGCGATTGTCCGTGATGATCTGCTCGGCCTTGTCTTTCATGCCGTTGGCGCGTTGCGGATACCCACAGCACAAATAGCCCGGGGGCAATACCGTTTGCACACCCGCATGCCACAACATCGCCTGAGTGGCTAAACCAACCTGTGAAAACAAACGCTCAGATCCGCAACCCGGAAAATAAAATACCGCCTCGGTATCGGCAGGCGCCTGAGGCGGACGAATAATCGGCACGTAGTCAGCATCTTCGATATCCAACAACTTGCGCGCCGCTTGCTTGGGCAGGCCTCCAGGCATTTTTTTATTGATAAAGTGCACCACCTGCTCGCGCAAAGGGGCCTTTCCAACCGTGGCAGGAGGTTTGGCCGTCTGCTTGCGGGCGAACTTGGAAAGCAAATCGCTCGCCATGCGCTGAATCTTGTAACCCACACCCACCAACGCGACGCGGGTCGCATTAATCGTTGCGGGATCCTTGGCATTCAAAAAGAACATCGCAGTCGAGGTGCCAGGATTAAAAGACTTACGACCCATGTTGCGCAACAGCGCACGCATGTTCATGGAAACATCACCAAAATCAATATCTACCGGGCACGGGTTGTAGCACTTATGGCAAACCGTACAGTGGTCAGCCACATCCTCGAACTCCTCCCAATGCTTCAAACTAATGCCGCGTCGAGTTTGCTCTTCGTATAAAAAAGCCTCGATCAACAGCGAAGTCGCAAGAATCTTGTTGCGTGGCGAATACAGCAGATTCGCACGAGGCACATGCGTCGCGCATACAGGCTTGCACTTGCCACAGCGTAAACAGTCTTTGATCGAGTTGCTGATCGCACCGATCTCACTGCGTTGCATGATGAGCGACTCATGACCCATCAGACCAAAACTCGGCGTCCAGGCGTTGCGCAAGTCAGCACCTGGCATGAGTTTGCCGGCATTGAAATGATCGTTCGGGTCGACACGACGCTTGTAGTCCTGAAAGGGCAACAATTCCGCCTCGGTCAGAAACTCATACTTGGTCAAACCAATACCGTGCTCACCAGAAATCACACCATTAAGATCGCGCGCGATTTGCATGATGCGCACCACGGCCTCATTGGCCTCGCGCAGCATTTCATAATCATCGGAGTTCACCGGGATATTGGTGTGCACGTTACCGTCGCCCGCATGCATATGCAAGGCGACAAACACGCGGCTTTTGAGTACGCGGTCATGGATGGCCTGCATTTCGGTCAGGATGGGTGCGAAATCTGTGCCGCTAAATACGCCAGCCAAATCGCAGAGCACCTCGGCTTTCCAAGAGATGCGCAAGGTCCGATCCTGCACGACATCGAATAAACGCGCCTCGGGTTGTAACGCTAATCGCTGCGCGAGAACGGGTTCAAGGCCATGGAGACCATGCGCAGACAAGCCAGCCATCGCCTCTGAGAGCGGCATATCCAAATACTCAAGCACCCACTGCCAGCGCGCACGAACGCGCATCAAACTTTCAACCGCGCTTCTGCGACGCTCATCAAGCGACTCCTCGAGCAGAGCGCCTTCTTCGCTGCCGCGATCGAGTTTTGCGATCGGCAGTTCACCCTCGAGCGCACACTGCAACGCATCCAGTAATTTGAGCTTGTTGCGGGTCGACAGCTCGATATTGATACGTTCGATGTGATCGGTGTACTCGCCCATGCGCTCGAGCGGGATCACGACATCTTCGTTAATTTTGAACGCATTGGTATGGCGAGCGATCGCGGCGGTGCGCGAACGATCCAGCCAGAATTTTTTACGCGCATCCGCACTGACTGCGACGAAGCCTTCTCCGTGTCGCGTATTGGCCAGGCGCACCACTTCGCTCGTCGCATGGGCGACCGCCGCATCATCATCACCGACGATATCGCCGATCAGCACCATCTTGGGCAACACACCACGCTTGCTTTTTGTCGCGTACCCCACCGCGCGCAAATAGCGCTCATCGAGATGCTCAAGACCCGCAAGCAACGCACCGCGCGCGCGCCCCTGAACGTCCAAATAGTTTTTAATTTCAACAATAGAGGGGATCGCATCACGGGCCTGCCCAAAAAACTCCAGACAGACCGTACGGGTGTGACTCGGCATGCGATGCAGCACCCAGCGGGCCGCCGTGATCAAGCCGTCGCAACCTTCTTTTTGCACACCAGGCAAACCAGAGAGAAACTTGTCTGTGACATCCTTGCCCAGACCGACCTTACGAAACCGCGCACCGTCAACCTCTAAAATTTCAGTGCGCAACACGCGTGCGCCAGCGGCCTCGGTGCCATCCGACCACTGCAGCTCAAACCGAACCCTGCCGGCTTCATGGATTTTGCCAAGGTTGTGCTCCAGGCGAGTGACGTCGAGCCAATTGCCCTCAGGATCGACCATTCTCCACCATGCCAGATTGTCCAGCGCGGTCCCCCACAACACCGCCTTTTTTCCGCCAGCATTCATCGCGACGTTACCACCGACGCACGAGGCATCGGCCGAGGTCGGATCCACCGCAAACACAAAACCTGCAGCCTCGGCCGCCTCGGAGACGCGCTTGGTCACAACGCCTGCGCCCGATCTCACGGTCGCAACTTGTGTGGCGACACCGGGGAGCGGACCGACTTCTACGGCGCCAAGCGTATCCAGTTTTTCAGTGTTGATCACCGCAGAGCGCCAGGTCAAGGGGATCGCACCGCCGGTGTAGCCCGTGCCACCGCCTCGCGGCACAATCGTCAGTCCGAGCTCGATACAACCGCGCACCAGAGCGGCAATCTCTTGCTCATCATCCGGCGTCAAGACGACAAAGGGGTACTCGACGCGCCAGTCTGTTGCGTCCGTGACGTGTGAGACACGCGACAGACCGTCAAATTTGATGTTGTCTTTGGCAGTGATCTTGCCCAGCACCTTTTGCACTTGACGACGCAAACGCGCGGTGCGCTCGAACTCTTCTTCAAATGCGCGAACGGCAGCGCGAGCACGCTCAAGTAAGCTCGCAACTTTTTCATCGCGACCCAGATTGTCAGAGATCCGGCGATGGTCAATTTCGGTCAGTCTATGCTCGAGCGCCTCGATCAACAGCTTGCGGCGCTTGGGGTTGTCAAGCAGATCATCTTGCAAATAGGGATTGCGACGCACCACCCAGATATCGCCCAGCACTTCATAAAGCATCCGCGCAGAACGACCCGTCTTGCGCTCACCGCGCAAATCGGACAGCAATGCCCAGGCATCATCGCCTAGTAAGCGACACACAACTTCTCGATCAGAGAAAGAAGTGTAGTTGTAGGGGATTTCACGCAAACGAGCCTGCGCATCTTGGGCGGGCTCGGCGTTGAGTAAATGACTTGGAAACGGGGCGTTCATAGGTCTTGGCTCGTTTAATGACCCTTAAAGAAATATTTTAAGTCATCCGATCAGGGCACACCCAATAACCTTAAAATACATGGGTTGCGCAGGGCTTAAGTAGGGGTAATAACCCATCGGAATGCCCAAGCCAAGACCATATAGCGCCCAAATTTGCCTAGCGCGATGTAAATCACGCAGGGCCAAAAGGGCAGTCTTAACCAGCCAGCCACCGCGCAGAGAGGGTCTCCCACGACAGGTAGCCAGGCCAATAAAAGCACCGGGGCACCATAGCGCTGCACCCACTTTTCAGCGCGGGCACGCCCAGGGGTGATAACAGGAATGGGTTCTGAAGGGTGCGCACGCGAGGGCCCGGAGCTTGCCGCGATCATGCGCTTTTTCTGCCGC
>JBIKOQ010000122.1:0-5457 GCA_044357955.1 Burkholderiaceae bacterium
ATCACAGGACGGTTGTCCGGACGGTGGATCACTTTGACGTTTTTCTTCATGGCCCAGGGAATGATCTGGTCATGCAAAGGGATGGTGCCAAACTCTTTGGCATGAATCCCGAGTGCTTCTTGAATCATGGCAGTCCGTTTGGCATCGTCGGTTTCTGTTTTGATCGTATCGATCAAAGCATCGACTTTGGGGTTGGAATAACCACCGTAGTTAAAGGCACCGCTTGCACCCGTGCTCTTGGTACGAATCAGAGACTCAAGTGTGTAGAACGCATCAAAGGTTGGCACACCCCAGCCGAACAAATAAATGCTGGTATCGCCATTGGCAACTTTCGGGAAGAAGGTCGCGCGTGGCATCGCATTGAGTTTGGTTTTGACGCCAATCTTGGCCCACATCGCTACGACCGCCTGACAAATCGCTTCGTCATTGATGTAGCGGTTATTCGGGCAATCCATCGTGAACTCAAGGTTATTGTCGTAACCCGCTTGTTTGAGCAACTCGCGTGCCTTCACTGGGTCATAAGGAACGCGCTTACCCAACGCGTCTGAATAACCGTTGACCTGAGGAGAGATCATGGCGCCTGTGGGCAAGGACATGCCACGCATCACAGACTTTTTGATCGCTTCGATATCGATGGCGCGGTATAACGCCTCGCGCACACGTACATCCGCGAGTGGGTTTTTACCCTTGATGTTGCTGTACTTCAGTTCGGGATTCTTTACATCCATCGCGATGTAGATGGTGCGATATTCGTTACCATCCAAGACGTTGACTTGTTTACGCAGGCGGTCCAAATCTTGGGCTGGCGGATCAAGCACGAAATCGACTTCGCCAGAGAGCAGCGCAGCCGTGCGGGTCGCGTTCTGCTTGATCGGGGTGTAGACGATCTCGGTCACGTTACCCGTTTTGGTCGGCTTGCCCCACCAGTTAGGATTTTCTACGTAAACCGTTTTGATGTCGACTTCGCGCGACTTGAGCTGATAGGGGCCCGTGCCCATGGCATTGCGTGCGGAGAAGCTTTCCTCTTTTTTATTGAAATCCTGAGGTAACACGGCATTGTTCTTTTCCGCCCACGCTTTGCTCATGATGCCCAGAGAAGGCAACTGACGCAACAAGACAGGATTAGGACCTCCGGTGATAACATCCACGGTCAAGGGGTCTACCGCCTTGACATCAGTAATACCCGCCACATAGGACTTGAACTGTGACGAAGGTGCCATCGCGCGCTTGAGCGAAAACACAACGTCATCCGCAGTAAAGGGTGTGCCGTCTTGGAACTTTACATTTGGACGCAATTTGAAACGCATCGTGGTGGGATTGATGCGCTCCCAAGACGTCGCAAGCGAAGGCACAACTTCGAATTTTTCGTTGTATTTGACCAGCGGATCGTAGACCCACAAGTTGGCGGCGATGTTCAAGCCTTCGTTTTGTGAGTGAGGATCCAGCGTCAGAATATCGCCCTGACTGGTCCATTTAAATGTTTTGGCAAAGCCCAAGCCGGGCAATAGCATCGCGGCTGAAAGGGCCGCAGCGATCAGAGTACGGCGCATGGCACGCTCCTGTATGAGTGAAATAACTGGGTTATATTGCCCCACTCGCGATGACTGCGTCAACCATAAGCTTATTCAAGCTTTCACGAAACTGACAACATCGCGGATTCAGGGCGTTTTATTAACCTTTAAACCGTCGCGACTGCCGTGGCAGGCGAACCCACAGCTCCAGGCAAACGCAACGGAGGCGCCGTTAGCAAGAAACGGCTGCGTCCATTTTTACGTAGCCATTGTGCCAAGGGCGTGAGATAAAACATCTCACCCAAATGCACACCGAGTTTGAACAAGCAATGCTCATGCAAAGGCAGGGTGGCGCAACAACCGATATGGCTGGTTGCCGGATACGTTTCTACCGCATAGTTATCGGCCATCAAGACCACTAACTGGCTGTCGGTGATCCATTTGAGAAGTTTTTGATCGCGCCCATCTAAGGCTGCACAACTATTTTCAAGGGTATGCAAGTCAGGATCACCCTTCATGTCCATCAGCAGCTGTGCGAAACCCGTATGCAAGCACACCATGTCGCCGGGCTCGACGACAACCTTGTCTTGCTCCATCACGCGCATGAGCGTGTCATAGCCAATGATTTCACGCTTGTTTCCAAAGTGCGCGTGGAAATCGATCATCACACCGCGACCTTGTACGCAGGACTCTGCCATATTTTGAATGCCAAGCGCCATGGCGTTAGAGGTGGACTTGTTTTGGCCCGGTCCGGGAACGCCCGCATCCTTGCCGTCCGTCGGTCCGATAATGTGCTCACCCGCGCGATAGCCGTTGTAATAGACCGACTCGGGGATCCCGTCACCATTGGCATCAAATCTGGAGCCCACATGTGCCAAACTGTCCCATTGCGTGGAGTATTGGAGGTGCATCACGACCAAATCGTCGCTGATCACGTCTGTTTGCTGATCGTTATCGCGAAACAATCCGTAGTTCATATTGGGGCGATCACCGCGCAAGGTGGGGCGGATGACAGGCGGAAAACGTCTTGGATTCAATAAGTTACCGCCGGGAAGATCTAAAGGCAGACTCAGACAGAAAGGCTGAAATTCCTTGACCTCGGCAATACCCTGTTTGAGCTTTTCAGAGGTCAGCAGGTTGATCCGACCGCGCTGGTCGTCCTCGCCAAAATCCCCCCAAGTAGAGCCCTCTGGGCGATTGACCCAACGTTTATTGCCACTCATTATCGATCTCCTGATTTTATTTTTTCATTGCATGATTGGTACTTTCACCACCCGTAATCGTAGCTGACCCTGCTCACCATTCACAATCATGAAAAAAATACCGTATACAAAGTAGATGTTAAAGCAATGACACTGTAGTCAGATAAAACTTTTTTAACACTATGCTGGCTTTTTTGACGAAACGCAATTTTCTTGCTGTAAAAACGCATCCATAAAAACTCGCTTCTGATCGTTCACAACAGATTACATGTTTACTAAGATTGAAACAAAGCCCCACCGCCTTTTGAGCATTGGGGCTTGTGGGACTCACTCACGGTGAACAGTGGGTGCAGGTTAGGGCTGGTTAGGTAGGAGTTAAGAAGGCAAAGTCACTAAAGTTGATACATTGGTAGTTAATTAAAGCCTGACCTTCAAGCCCGATAATCTGCAAACCTGCGTTTAAGCCATGGCCATTTGCTGTGAAGTCATTACTTCCACCTGCCAAGATGTCAGTCCCAGTCGTGTTAAAAACCAACAGAGCTGCAGGCACAGGCAAAAACACTCACGCAAGCTGAAATTGATCAGGTGCTTCTCTATATTGCAGGCACACGCTACCAGCAACGCATCCATTATTTTTTACAGAGCAGTCAGCGGGTTTCTCTGCTAACACGCTGACACAATGGTTTCACTGGACATACAAGAAAGCGGGTGTGTCTGGTGCCAGTAGTCACAGTGGTCGCAGAACATTTATTAAGACGCTGGCAAACAAGGGCATTGGTGTGCGAGTGCTAGCAAGTTTGGCAGGGCATCGCAGCATTGCGGTGACACAGGCTTATATTGATGTGAATGACGAGATGAAACGGGCAGCTGTTGAATTGGTTTGACATTGCGCGAACGATGAACAACAAACGATGACGCGACAAATGACACGGCGAACAACGAACAACGAGCAATGAACAATACTGCGAACGGATAAACTGTCATTGGAAAAGCACGGTTTTTATGAATGCTGGGTTTTTTACTGAGACCGACTTGGGCAGCAATGTATGGTTTTTGGCACTGCTGGGTTTTTTGACAAGACGCGAGGTGTCAGCAGAAAACCCCGCACTTTGCAAAACCACTATTTCCAAAGCTTTGCAGCCTGAGCGTCATACGCTCTGCGGACTGTGGTTGATGCAACCAAGCATAGTAGCCACTGCGATCAACTCGCAGAACTCGGCACATGCTACTGAGGCTGATTAGCCAGGGACGAAGGCATTACCTATGTAGGAAAATTGGAAATTTTCCATAGTAACGCCTGGGAGGAGAATCACCGCATCAGCGCCACCAAAAAAATTGGTATCTATAAACAAGAGACCACCTGCACCAGGATTACTTGTCGAGCCAGTAAGGAAATAACAGGTATTATCGGATGTAGCGAACCAGCTATTCGCAGCGTTTAGTGCAAAAGCAAAACCACCATAGTACGCCTGTTCAATGTAGTTGTCAGCAGTTCCTGCAACGTTAATGACAATACGATCACCATCTGCTCCATTGAAGTCAGTGATCAAGTCAGCTGTCCCAATCGAGATACCTGTTTGTGTTGTAATGTCTACGAGATTACCGTATACAAAAGCGTCTGCCCCATTCCCACCTGTCATCCTATCCGCACCTGCACCACCCGTGATGGTGTCGTCACCGCTACCAGTAATGATGACGTTAGTGCCAGTAGTTGCTGTGACCGTCAGATTTCCAGCGTAAGCAGCTGCAGACAAGTCACCATTTACTAGCGTGACATTCGCAGCATCTGTACCACTGAGCGTCAAAACTTGCCCATCGGTAAGCGCATCTGCATTCACCGAATGTGTCCCAGTCACGTTGGTACCGAAGCCGACAGAGACAGTTGCTGCCGAACCTGTCGTCACCGCAACGTTTCCATTATGAGCGTCGGCAACTGTCAGGTCAGCCACTAAACCTGTCACGGTGTAGTTGACATCGTCACCCGCCAAGTTCAAGGCGGTACCATCTGCAACGGATGAAGCGACCGTTAGCGAGTTCAGATCCGTTGCTGTGATGGCGGTTACACCAGTGCCGGTATTGATGGTTACGATTCCAGCCCGATTTGCCTCTGTGCCAAGAACAGCAGTATTGGCTCCAGTTAATGTGAGCGTCTGGATGCTCTGAACATTGGTAAAGTTAGTGTCGACAATCGCAGTGCCTGCCGAGATCACAATTCGGTTTGTATCCGCTCCACCATTTACCATGCTGTCTTCAGCAAGATCTAAAGCCGACGAGAAGCTAAACACGTCGTCACCAGCACCACCCGTCAGCGAATCCGCACCTGCGCCACCCGTGATCGAATCGTTACCATCACCACCGCTAATCGTATCAGCACCTGCACCACCCGTTATCGTGTCATTGCCTGTACCGCCCGTGATACTCACAACACCATTCGTGGCGAAAGCCGTAGCGGCGTTAAATGCTGTCGTGCTAAGACTAGAAATCGTGACATTGAGCTGCTGACCAGCGAATGCGCTACCGGCTAAAACGTCTGTGCCTAAACCCCAATCAGTGATCGTGTCAGTGTCTGCTGCCGTTGTGGTGATATTAAATGTGTCGGCATCAAAATCACCCGTCATCAGATCGTCACCTACACCACCCGTGATCAAGTCATCACCTGCACCGCCCGTAATAGTGTCCGCACCGTTACCACCTAGAATGGTGTCATTACCAGTTCCACCGGCAATCGAGTCCGCTGCAGCAGA
>JBIKOQ010000123.1:0-5447 GCA_044357955.1 Burkholderiaceae bacterium
CGCCGAACATATTCAAGCACGCGCGCTGTGTTGGTCGGTGGGCATTGCTACCGTTGAGGAAATTGATCGGCTTAATATTTTACAAGCGACGCTTCTGGCGATGAAGCGGGCTGTAGAAGGGCTTTCTATTCAGCCTGAACTCGCCTGGGTCGATGGGAACCAGTCGCCGCGCCTAAACTGCCGCGTACAGACCATCATTAAAGGTGATGCCCTAATCCCAGCGATCTCGGCCGCTTCTATTCTTGCAAAAACAGCGCGGGACCATGACCTAAAACGCCTCCACATGCTCTATCCGCAATACGCGTTTGATCAGCACAAAGGCTACGGTACAGCACTACATATGGCACGACTCAAGCAGTATGGCCCGAGTCCAGTACATCGACGCAGTTTTGCGCCAGTGCGCGCTTGTTTGGAAATAAAATGAAACATATCGAGTCACGCGCGAATCCACTTTATAAGCAGCTCTACAAATGGCAGTCAAGCGCAGGTAGGAGAGATGAGCCCATTTTGCTTGAGGGCATTCATCTATGCGAATCTTGGCTTGCCTTGGGAAAACAACCTAAATATGCCATTTTCGATCTTGAGCGTGTCTCTCAGTCGCAGATATCCGGTTTAATCGACAAATTAAATCCTGACGTATGCCTCACGATGTCTGGCTCCCTGCTGGGCAATCTCTCTAGCGTTGACACGGATCAAGGTGTCCTGTTTGTCGCGCAACCAACAATTCATCCCATCCCAGAAAAAATAGTTGAATCAATCGTGTTGCTAGATCGGCTGCAAGATCCCGGCAATGTGGGGGCTATTTTACGTACTTGTGCTGCTGCAGGAATCAAGCGGGTGTTTGCCTCTGTTGGCACAGCAGGATTGTGGTCGCCGAAAGTGCTGCGCAGTGCGCAAGGTGCGCACTTCTTATTAAAGCTGCATGAACAGACTGATCTGAAAAGCCTCACGTCGTCTTTGGCTGTGCCGTTGATTGTGACGACGCTTGAGCAGGCGAGCGATCTCTACATGACAGCCTTACCAAAACATGCTGCATGGGTATTCGGCAACGAAGGACAGGGCGTAGACCGCGAACTTCTTGCACGAGCGGACTTGCGCATCAAGATCATGCACGATCGCGCTGTCGAGTCACTGAATGTCACCGTTGCCTCGGCCATTTGCCTATTTGAGCAAAGGCGTCAACACCACGTCGCTCCTTGATCAAAGTCACTTTGATCAATAGGCAGAATGTCGGTCGAGTCCAACTTCATGTAACACCGTGGTCGAGATTTCCTCGATCGACTTAGTGGTGGTTGAGAGCATAGGAATGGACTCTCGACGCATCAGCCTTTCCGCCTCTGCAACTTCGTGGCGGCATTGGGGGAGTGAAGCGTACAGGCTGTCAGGGCGACGCTCTTGGCGGACCTCCATGAGGCGCTCAGGTTGAATCGTGAGGCCAAAGAGCTTGGATCGAAAGGGCATCAGTGTTGAGGGGAGAGCGCCTCGATCAAAATCCTCTGGAATTAAGGGGAAATTAGCGGCTTTGACCCCATATTGCATCGCCAGATAGAGGCTTGTAGGTGTTTTTCCGCAACGAGATACGCCGATCAAGATCACATCAGCCTGAGCGAGACCAGATACAAATTGGCCATCATCATGTGCCAGACTGAAATTGATGGCTTCGATGCGATTTCTGTATTGCATCGAGCTGACGGCTTTATGGGATTTGCCAATCGAATGGCTCGATTTCATGCCCAGGTTGTGCTCAAGTGGCTCGACAAAGGCACCAAACAAATCTAAAAATAAAGCATTGGCAAGCTTGACCCGCCCTAAAACATCAGGATTGACCAGAGTTGTGAAAACAATGGGAGCGGTTCCTTGATCTGCAGCGCAGCGATTAATGCGCTGAACCACGGTATCTGCCTTTTCAACACTATCAATAAAGGGCACACGAACCTGACGAAACGTCACTGATTCAAACTGGGAAAGGACGGAGTGACTAAAGGTTTCTGCAGTGATACCCGTTCCATCTGAAATAATGAAAACAGTACGTTCGGTGGTGTTCATGGTCATTTCAGAAGGTCCAAAGACAGAGACTTGGGTAGTATAATGCAGCGCAACATTCGCTCTTTCGATTGTCACGCCAGTTTGGTGAGTATCCGTAAGCACTTACAGTCATGCACTTGCAGACACGCACCTGTGGCTCAACGCCGCGGGACGGCAGGCTTACAGTTCCTCACCAAACTCGCTTTCTCACATTGTAAAAGGGTGACTTTCATGTCATATGTCGTGTCTTTTGAGCAACTCCGTATGACGGATGTTGACTCTGTCGGAGGAAAGAACGCCTCTTTAGGCGAAATGATTAGCCAGCTTTCAGATGCTGGGGTACGGGTACCAGGCGGTTTTGCCACCACTGCACAGGCCTTTCGTGACTTTTTGTCCGCAACAGGTCTCGATACACGTATTGCTGAGCGACTCACCACGCTCAATCCTGATGATGTTCGCGAACTTGCTTTAGCAGGGGCGCAAATTCGTCAATGGATTGTTGAGGCCCCTTTGCCAGATCAGTTGCACTC
Organism: Burkholderiaceae bacterium; assembly: GCA_044357955.1. Taxonomy (GTDB): domain Bacteria; phylum Pseudomonadota; class Gammaproteobacteria; order Burkholderiales; family Burkholderiaceae_B; genus Zwartia. The sequence continues at coordinate 2,556 of JBIKOQ010000123.1, forward strand.
AGATATTAAAAAAGCATTTGCCTTGCTCGATGCAGAAGGCAAGGGTTCTTTTGCTGTGCGTTCCTCAGCCACAGCTGAAGACTTGCCCGATGCCTCTTTTGCGGGGCAACAAGAAACTTTTCTAAACGTGGTCGGCATTGACGACGTCATCGACAAAATCCGCCATGTTTTTGCATCGCTCTATAACGACCGTGCGATTTCGTATCGCGTACACAAGGGTTATGCCCATGCTGATGTCGCACTTTCCGCTGGCATTCAACGCATGGTGCGTTCTGACAAAGGCAGCGCGGGCGTGATGTTTACCCTCGACACAGAGTCAGGTTTCGAGGACGTTGTCTTGATCACTTCCTCTTACGGCCTAGGTGAAACGGTCGTGCAGGGTGCGGTCAATCCGGATGAGTTTTATGTCTTTAAACCGACGCTTGCTTCAGGGCATGCGCCCATTGTCAATCGTCGAATTGGCTCTAAGCTGATCAAAATGGAGTTCGATCCATCGCGAACCAACGGTCTGGCAGTGCGGACTGTAGACGTACCTGTCTCTGAACGCAATCGCTTTTCACTCACGGATGAGGAAGTCAAAGAACTTGCGCGTTACGCAGTCATTATTGAAAAGCACTATCAACGCCCCATGGATATCGAATGGGGCAGAGACGGCGTCGATGGCAAAATCTATATTCTCCAAGCACGTCCTGAGACGGTCAAGTCACAGCAAGGTCACAGTGATATCCAACAACGCTATAAGTTAAAAGCAACGGGAAAAGTGATCGTAACGGGTCGCGCGATTGGTCAGAAGATCGGCTCGGGTCCGGTCCGTATCGTCACCGATCTTTCTGAAATGGACAAGGTGAAAGCAGGTGATGTGTTGGTCACCGATATGACAGATCCAAATTGGGAGCCGGTCATGAAGCGTGCCTCGGCCATTGTGACGAATCGTGGTGGGCGCACTTGCCATGCCGCCATCATCGCCCGGGAGCTTGGCATACCAGCTGTTGTAGGCTGCGCAGATGCGACCGATCGCCTAAAAGAGGACCAGCAAGTCACCGTTTCATGCGCAGAAGGTGACGAGGGCAGAATCTACGATGGACTGATCGAAACAGAAATCGAAGAGGTCCAACGCGGTGCGATGCCAGATGTTGGCCTTAAAGTCATGATGAACGTTGGTAACCCACAATTGGCCTTTGATTTTTCTCAGATCCCTAACCATGGTGTTGGCCTTGCTCGCCTTGAGTTCATTATCAATAATAATATTGGTATCCATCCTAAAGCGGTACTGGACTATCCCAATGTCGATGCCGAGCTCAAAATCGCAGTTGAGTCTGCAGCACGTGGTCATTGCAGTCCACGCGCTTTTTTTGTTGACAAACTCGCGGATGGCATCGCGACGATTGGTGCTGCGTTTTATCCCAAACCTGTCATTGTGAGACTGTCTGATTTCAAATCGAATGAATATCGCAAGCTTGTCGGGGGTTCGCGCTATGAGCCCGAGGAAGAAAACCCGATGCTTGGATTTCGTGGTGCCTCACGCTATATATCCGCAGATTTTGCAGAGTGTTTCAAAATGGAATGCGAAGCACTCAAGCGTGTACGTGAAGAGATGGGGCTCACAAACGTCGAAATCATGGTGCCTTTTGTTCGAACCGTTAAGCAAGCCGAACGCGTGATTCAGCTCTTGGCTTCTCACGGCTTGGTGCGCGGTCAGCATGGTTTGCGCATCATTATGATGTGTGAGGTCCCCTCAAATGCAATCTTAGCCGAACAATTTCTCGAGCATTTTGATGGGTTTTCGATTGGTTCTAACGATATGACGCAACTGACGTTAGGACTAGATCGTGATTCTGGAATGGAGTTGCTCGCCTCAGATTTTGACGAACGTGATGAGGCCGTCAAATTCATGCTCAAGCGCGCGATTCAGGCGTGTTTGAAAGCGGGTAAGTACGTTGGCATTTGTGGACAAGGGCCTAGCGATTATGCCGATTTTGCGATTTGGCTGAAAAACGAAGGGATTTTGTCAATGTCGCTCAACCCCGATACTGTTGTCGACACTTGGAAAAAGCTCGCGATATAGCCCATTCTCCAGATAGATGGGCCCCGCTGTCGAGGCGGGGCCTCGTCCTTTGGCTAGTGCGCTCTACTCAGTCTCTTGTTCTTGTGTCGTGTTTCATCAGACGCTCTTTTTCACGGGCCCAGTCTTTTTCTTGGGCTGCATCGCGCTTGTCGTGAAGTTTTTTGCCTTTACCAAGTCCGAAGTCGAGCTTGATGCGGCCGTTCTTGAAATGTAGATTGATGGGAACAAGCGCATAGCCGCGTTGTTCGACTTTGCCTATCAACTTGCTGATTTCTTCGGCTTTGAGCAACAGCTTTCTCGTTCGCATGGCATCTGGGAGGACATGCGTAGAGGCGGAATGTAAGGGGCTGATATGCATGCCCAGCAGCCAAAGTGCGCCATCAAGAACAACAACATAGCTTTCTTTGAGTTGAGCTCTGCCCGCGCGGATGGCTTTGACCTCCCAGCCTTGAAGCACGAGACCTGCCTCAAAACGCTCTTCGATGGTGTAGTCGTGAAAAGCCTTCCGGTTTTCAATAATACTCATAAGATCCCTGCGTCACTGACGCATATGCAACAAAAAACAACCGGTATTGGATTTCTAACAAACTAAACTATTCCTGAACACTCAATCATAACGAAAAATCGTTAAAATTCTGGTTACTTAATTTTTCAAAAAAATACAGAGTTTTTCAAAAAATTACAGACATTAAGCTCAAGCCCTGTGGCGTTCAGCGATAAAGTCGACTTCGGGCTGTCATGGTTTTTTCCTCGCTAGTCTTTTTATATCTGTTTTTGCCGGTCTGCCTCATTATCTACTATTTGATAGGCCCAAAGATCGGTCGGCG
>JBIKOQ010000314.1:0-3162 GCA_044357955.1 Burkholderiaceae bacterium
ATCCTCCCAGCGAATCTGATCCGCGCCTGCGCTGTTTTTATAAAAGCCGATTTCGCGCCGACAAAGTGGACACGAGCCATCAAAATACACAGTCACTTGATTATTTGCTTTCAAAGAGGCTTTGTCCATAAAGACCACACACCTACAGCCACTTCTGCATAAAGAGCGCTTGTCCCGTCAACGCGCTCAAGGAGTATTGCTCAAAACCAAAACGCGCATAAGCGCGTTGCGCCTGCGTATTGCCGCTCAACACCTCGAGCGTGACTTTGCAACAACCCAGCGCGCGCGCATGACTCTCTACAGCGTCTAACAATGCCTGGCCAATGCCTTGACCGCGATGCGCGGGATCAACCGCAATGTCGTGTACGTTTATCAGCGGTCGTGCCTTAAAGGTCGAATAGCCAGGCAAGGCATTTAACAAGCCGACAGGCTTGCCGTCCTTGAACGCAAGCCAACTGATCGCCCCCGCCACCCTTGACAGGTCGTCGCACAGGCGCAGTCGAGTATCTGCGGCCAAGGGCTCACCGCCCCCCATCGGATCTCGGGCGTACATATCCAGCATATCGATTAAAGCCTGACGATCAGAGGGGTCAAGGTAGTCCACGATTTTGATCGCTATGTTGCACTGCATGAAACCGTCTCCTAAAGGCTCGCGCAGGCCGACAAGCCTGCCACCGCTTATCCGATGGTATAACAACTCGTTTGCAGACCCAAATCGAAGGTGCACGATGTCCGATTCCCTGCCGCTCGAAGGCATACGCGTTGTTGAGTTTACACATATGGTCATGGGACCCACCTGTGGCATGATCCTTGGAGATCTAGGCGCCGAGGTGATCAAAGTCGAACCGCTCGCGGGTGACAACACGCGCAAACTACTGGGCTCGGGCTCAGGTTTTTTTCCGATGTTCAACCGCAACAAGAAAAGTATCGCAGTCGACGTCAAGCACCCGGCAGGCAAGGAAATCGTCTTGAAACTACTTGGTTCGGCCGACGTGTTTAGCGAAAACTTCAAAAGCGGCACGATGGAGAAACTTGGCTTTGGCTATGAGGCACTCTCCAAACTGAATCCTGCCCTGATTTATGTGTCTCACAAGGGTTTTTTGCCCGGACCCTATGAACACCGTACGGCACTCGACGAAGTGGTACAGATGATGGGGGGGCTCGCCTACATGACAGGCCCTGTCGGACAGCCTTTGCGAGCGGGTTCGAGCGTCAATGACATCATGGGCGGCATGTTTGGTGCCATCGGCGTGTTGGCGTCACTGCAAAAACGTCATCGCACAGGTCAGGGGCAAGAAGTTGCCAGCGCTTTGTTTGAAAATAACGTGTTTTTAGTTGCTCAGCACATGATGCAATTTGCCGTCACTGGCGTTGCCGCCAACCCTATGCCAAACAGACTCAGTGCTTGGGCGGTCTACGATGTGTTTACTGTCAAAGACGGAGAGCAAATATTCTTGTCAGCAGTCAGCGACACGCAATGGGCGATTTTGTGTCAGGAGTTCGGCTTCGCTGACCTGAAGGCGGACGATCGACTCGTCACGAATAACGATCGCGTCAAAGCGCGAAGCTGGCTGATTCCAATCCTGCGCGAACGGTTTGGCGTCATGAGCGCCAAAGAACTCAGCAGCCGTTTTGAACAATGTGGTCTTCCCTACGCACCCATCACGCGCCCTCATGACTTATTCGACGATCCACACCTGCTCGCCACGGGTGGTTTAGCGCCCGTCACCATCGCCGCCGATAACACTGGTGCCGGCCGTGAAATAGAAACTCGTGTGGCCCTCCTACCCATTGCGTTAGAGGGTGAACGCCTGCAAGTACGCAAGGCTCCCCCTAAAATTGGCGCCGATACGATCGCGCTCTTACAAAGCATTGGTTACACCCAAGAAGAAATTTCAGCCCTTAAAGACAACGGAGTCGTCACATGGAATTAAACCTCACCCACAAGCATGTGTTAATCACAGGTGGTAGCAGAGGCATTGGTCTGGCCTGTGCCAAAGTATTTCTCGAAGAGGGCTGCAAGGTCAGCTTGGTCTCGCGCGACCCGGGCAATCTTGAGAAAGCAAAAAAACTGCTGTCGACGCAAGTGCCTGGCAGTCAAGATCGTATCGCTTTATTTTCTGCAGAGCTCCAGAAAGCGGATTCTGCAGAACGCGCGCTGGATGAAGCTGAAAAAGCCTTTGGCGCACTTGATATCTTGGTCAATTCGGCCGGTGCAGCCAAACGCACGCCGGCTGAGAATCTCTCACCCGCGTTTTTTCGCGAAGCCATGGATGCCAAGTTTTTTACCTACATCAATATGATTGATCCTGTCATCAAGCGTATGGGTGCGCGTGGCGAAGGGGTGATTGTGAATGTAGTCGGCGCAGGCGGCAAGGTACCGAGTACCGTGCATATCGCGGGCGGTAGCGCCAATGCAGCCCTGATGCTCACCACCGCTGGACTGGCGGTCGCTTATGGACCTAAAGGCGTGCGCATCAATGCTGTCAATCCCTCAGGCACACTCACCGAACGCCTGATTGAAGGACTGAAAGTCAATGCAGACCACGAAAAAATCAGCTCCGAAGAAGTCCTCAAGCGCATGACCTCTCAAGTCCCGATGGGCAGACTCGCAAGCCCAGAGGAGGTTGCCGATACGGTGGTCTATCTCGCCTCTAACCGCGCGAGCTATGTCACTGGCACGGTGATCACTATGGATGGCGCGGCACATCCCGTCGTCGTTTAGAGCACTTTTAGGCGCGCGTCATCTCAAGATATTGTTTGATGATGTCCTGATAGGATGCGTCCGCCTTTAGACCCAAGCGGTGAGTACGCTGGCAATCAAAGCGGGCAGGCCAACCTCCGACAATACGTTTGATTTGTTCATCGGGCTCGACTGATACGAGGGCGGCGACTTGCTCGCCTGCCACCTCACGCAAGGCCTGCAACATCTGGCCGACCGTTACTGTCAACGCAGGCAAGTTCATAGCGGTGCGACCAGCAAAGGCCTCTCGTGTAGCCTCAACAACAGCGATCACGCCTGCGATGGAAGTCAGCGGCGAGGACAACGCGACTGCCGTATCGAGACTGACCGGACAACGTGTTGCGATACCCGCGAGAGGCTCACGCACAATCCCGGATAGAAAACTGGAGGCCGCACCGTTAGGACGACCGGGGCGTACC
>JBIKOQ010000124.1:0-5437 GCA_044357955.1 Burkholderiaceae bacterium
TTTCCAACCAGCGATCGATGAACCATCAAAGGCGTGGCCATCGGTGAACTTGCCCTCATCTATATGACTCACAGGCACGGAAACGTGCTGTTCTTTGCCTAGGGTATCTGTAAAACGGAAGTCAACAAATTTGACTTCGTTTTCAGCAATTTTCTTCAACACGTCTTGTGAGGTGCTCATAATATGACTCCGCTAAAAAAAAGAGGTAATGTACAAAAAATCTGTCGCAGAACGTTTGATCTGCATGCATGAAGACAAGCAAAATTTATGCCAGCTTTCGGACACTGAGGTTCGCCCCGAAAAGGAGCACAATAAAGCACTATATTAGTGCTTATGCACACTAATATGCACCATATTAGTGAATAATACTTGCGAAGTGACCAAGGGATTACAAAAAAATACTTTGTAATTCATTTAAAAATCGCCAGCCTGTCTCTGTTGCCTGGAGCCTTGAGGGATCCAAGGTTAAAAGTTTCTTTTGCCTAGCCAGCGCTAAACGCTTGGTAATATCACCAACAGAAAGTCCTGTTCGCTCATAAAAAAGATCCTGAGCAACACCCTCTCGAAGACGCAGTGCATTGAGCATAAACTCAAACGGCAAATCTGCGCGGGTCACGATCTTTTTCTCTGAAATTTGGCTACCGTTTCTCAACACACTTGCTTGCATCCAGCTTTCCGGACTCCTTAGGCGAACCTCACGCTGAATGCGATCTGGAAAAGACACTTTGCCATGGGCGCCAGGGCCGAGTCCAAGATAATCACCAAACTGCCAGTAGTTGATATTGTGACGGGCACGTGCTCCGTGACGAGCAAACGCAGATACCTCGTAGCGTTCAAAGCCTGCGTCGGATAATAAAGACTCAATGCCCTCTTCCATTGAGACTGCCAGGTCATCGTCTGGCAATGGAGGAGGAAATTTGGCAAAAATGGTGTTCGGCTCAAGCGTGAGTTGATATATCGATAGGTGCTCTGTTCCATATGAGAGCGCCTCGCGCGCATCCAACATGCAAGCGTCAAAACTTTGACCTGGGAGGGCAAACATCAAATCAAGATTGACACGCTCAACGGCTGCCTTTGCCATGTCGATCGCGTTACGCGCTTGGGTGCCATTGTGCACGCGTCCTAATTTTTGAAGTTGCACATCATCAAAGGTCTGTATCCCAAGTGAAATCCTATTGATGCCGCTTTCTGCATAAGACTTAAAGCGCCCTGCTTCTGCCGCGCCTGGATTGGCCTCTAGTGTGACTTCGGCATCGGGCCAGAGATTAAAGTGCGCTCTAAGCATGCCCATTAAACGATCGATAGCGGAGGCAGAAAATAAACTCGGCGTTCCGCCGCCAATAAAAACCGTGTGCACCTGTCGACCCCAAACATCGGGCAGAGCCTGTTCAATATCAGCCTGAAGTGCAGCTAAATAGAGCTCTTCAGGTATGTCACCTTTAGCTTCGTGAGAATTAAAGTCGCAATAAGGACATTTGCGAATACACCAAGGCACATGGATGTAAATCGACAAAGGAGGGAGAGTGCTTAACAGCTGACCAGAATGCACAAGTGAAGACATGTGCTTTGGCGCGACCAGGCGATCGATCTCCGACCCTGTTGGCTTCCAGTTTTCAGAGCGAATAGGAATTGTGCGCTTCATCAGGAGCAGAAGCCTCGCTCACGCATTTTAGAAAAAAGTAATTGCATTGCTTGACCTCGATGACCTATACGGTTTTTCAGAGCGGGTTCAAGTTCCGCAACGGTGCATCCGTGTTCAGGTATAAAAAAATACGGGTCATAGCCAAACCCATGCGTGCCTTTTGGTACATCAATAATCTCGCCATACCAACTTGCTTCGGCAATCAAGGGTTGAGGGTCTTCTGCGTGCGTTAAAAACACTAAGACAGCGACATACCAAGCTTTTCGGTCCGTGATGTTAGCAAGTTCATGAACGAGTTTTTGGTTATTCGCCAAGTCAGAGCGCATACCCTGTGCTGTTTGTGCATAGCGGGCAGAAAGTATGCCAGGAGCCCCCCCTAGGGCGCGTACACAAAGACCGGAATCATCGGCGATAGACGGAAGGCCCGACAGCGCACTGGCATGACGGGCCTTGGTGAGCGCGTTTTCAATGAAGCTTGGGTGAGGCTCGGGAGCATCGCTAATGTTAAGCGACGCTTGAGGAATCAGCGAGATTCCAAGCGGTTGGAATAATGCGGCGAATTCTTTAATTTTTCCGGCATTGCCGGAGGCGAGAACAATGGAAGTCAGCATGAATGGGCTTGAATCTAAAATTTAAGCTGCAGGAACGTCTTCGATCAACATATTGACGAGATCTCTTGTAAAGCTGGGTAATTGTTGAAGATTACGCACGCAAATTTGAAGCTTTCTTTCTGACCAATCGTCAGAAAGGCTCACAATCTTAATATTGAGTCGCTGGGCATAACGTTTGGCTACCAGCTCGGGCACCACGCCGATCCCCACACCCGCCTCGATCATTCGGCATACAGCCTCGAAGCTACCCACTTCCACGCGAAAACGAAAGGGGTAGCCAAGCTTGTCTGCCGCTTGAATTAAAAAGGCATGAATCGCGCTCCATTCGGAGAGTCCAACGTACTCAAAAGCGAGCGTATCTGAAAATGCGACCTCCCTTAGTTCACTCAATGGGTGTTCAAAAGGTGTCACGAGCACTAAACGATCTTCGCGATAGGGAATGTACTCGAGCTCCGAGGAGGCAGGCTTGCCAGCAACAATACCAATGTCTGCAGAACCTTCTGAAACCGCTTTGATCACCAAGTAACTTAAGCGCTCTCGCAACTCAACGGTGACATCCGGGTGAGAGGCCAAAAACCGGCTGAGCACTGCGGGCATAAACTCAGTCATGGCGGTTGTATTGGCCAACATACGCACTTGGCCTTTAATGCCGCGCGCATACTCATGAATATCTCCCCGCAAATGATCAATTTGACGTAACACTAATCTTGCATGACGCAAAAAAGCTTCACCCGAGGGGGTGAGTGTCACGCCCTGACTATTACGATGAAAAAGCCTAGTACCAAAGTGGTCTTCCAGGTTTTTGACACGATTACTTGCAGCAGGGAGGGATAAGTGCGATTTTTCAGCACCACGGGTCAGGCTGCTGGCATCTCCGATGTTCACAATGAGCTGTAAATCTGTCAGGTCAAAATGGTTCGCCATAGGGTTGGCAGTCTCTTAAGCAATCAAAAAGCCCGGGTTAACCAAACATAAATAGTCAAGTTTGACGCCATGGGGCACATTAGCATCTGAATAACATTTGCCATCATAAGACAATCATGAACTCCAACGTTGATCAGTATCAGGATATCCGTGACGCGATAAGGGATCTGTGCAAACAGTTCCCGGACGAGTACTTTCGTAAAGTGGACGAAGTCAGGGGTTACCCTGAAGAGTTTGTCAATGCGTTGACCCAAGCTGGCTGGATGGCCGCGCTGATTCCCCAGGAATACGGTGGTTCAGGTCTTGGCTTGACCGAAGCCTCTGTGATTATGGAGGAAATCAACCGTTCCGGAGGCAACTCAGGTGCCTGCCATGGTCAGCTCTACAACATGGGTACCCTGCTCCGCCATGGCTCAGCCGAGCAGAAAAACTTTTATTTGCCAAAAATCGCTGCGGGTGAGTTGCGCTTGCAATCCATGGGAGTGACAGAGCCCACAACGGGCACGGACACCACCAAAATCAAGACCACCGCCGTTCGTAAAGGTGACCGGTATGTCATTAATGGTCAAAAAGTATGGATTTCACGCATCCAGCACTCGGATTTGATGATCTTATTGGCCCGTACGACACCTATTGATCAAGTCACTAAAAAAACCGAAGGCATGTCGATTTTTATCGTTGATTTGCGCGATGCAATTGGCAAGGGTTTGACAGTTCGCCCGATCTTAAACATGGTGAATCACGAAACAAACGAATTGTTTTTTGACAACCTCGAGATTCCTGCAGAGAACCTGATTGGTGAGGAAGGCAAAGGGTTTAAATACATTCTTGATGGTCTGAACGCGGAGCGGGCGTTGATTGCTGCCGAATGTATCGGTGACGGTTACTGGTTTGTGGATCGTGTGACGGCTTACGTCAAAGATCGCATTGTGTTTGGACGTCCGATCGGTCAGAACCAAGGTGTACAGTTTCCAATTGCTCGGGCGCATATCAACGTTGAAGCCGCAAGCCTGATGCGCTATGAGGCTTGCCGCTTGTTTGATGCCAACCTTCCGTGTGGTGCACAAGCCAATATGGCAAAACTGTTGGCAGCGGATGCTTCTTGGGAAGCAGCCAATGCCTGCTTGCAATTCCATGGCGGATTCGGATTTGCGTGTGAATATGACGTAGAGCGAAAATTCCGTGAAACGCGTCTGTATCAGGTTGCACCAATTTCGACTAATCTGATTTTGTCTTATGTTGCCGAGCACATTCTCGGTTTGCCACGATCTTTTTAAAGGAGAAATAGATGACTGTTGCGCGCTCTCCCGTTGGTGCTGCTGTGTTGCACCCTAGTGCTGTACTAGCAAAATTTTCCTCCGAACTCAAGTATTCAGATATCCCTGAATCCGTGCGCATGCGCTGTGAGGATTTGTTTTTGGATACTATGGCTTCCATCCTCGCAGGCTCGTCTGCGCGTGCGGTGAAATCCATGGCCAAGTATGCCGAATTGATGGGTCCCTCTGATGGCAAGTCCGAAGACTTCGTGAACAGACGCCTGACCTCTCCTGTGTTTGCCGCGATGGTCAATGCTGCCGCCTCCCACGTTGTTGAACAAGACGATGTGCACAACGGCTCTGTTTTTCATCCTGCGGCAGTGGTATTTCCCCCAGCACTTGCCGTCGCTCAAGCGATTGGCGCTTCTGGAGAAGACTTCATTACCGCGTCCGTTGTCGGCTACGAAGTGGGTATTCGTATCGGAGAGTTCCTAGGTCGTTCACATTACAAAATTTTTCATACGACAGGGACTGCAGGCACCATTGCAGCGGCTGTGACCGTTGGTCGTTTGCTCAAGCTCAATCCAGAACAAATGCTCAATGCAATAGGCTCGGCAGGCACAACGACTGCGGGACTTTGGGAGTTTTTACGTGATGCGGCAGACTCAAAGCAACTGCACACAGCGCATGCGGCTTCTGCTGGCATGACCGCAGCCTACCTCGCGCAAGATGGTTTTACAGGTGCCCGCCGTATTTTAGAGGGCACTCAAGGTTTAGCGGCTGGGATGTCTACGGATGCAGATCTGGCAAAACTCACAGATCGTTTGGGCTCACGTTGGGCACTCGCTGAAACATCCTTCAAGTTCCATGCTTCGTGTCGTCATACACATCCTGCTGCAGATGCGTTGCAGCATGCAATGAAAGAGCATGGACTCAAAGCGAGTGACATCGCTTCAGTCATTACACATGTCCATCAAGGCGCAATCGATGTGTTGGGTCCTGTC
>JBIKOQ010000126.1:0-5421 GCA_044357955.1 Burkholderiaceae bacterium
CAAGATGCGATGTGTTTTGAAAAAGTAGCGGTAAGGAAATTTTTTCCAAAGTGCGAGTACGGCCAAGACGAGGAGGACATAAAGCGCCCACTCACCCATATCTTCTGCGAGATCTTCCAGGGGTTTGAAAAAATTATTATGCTGAAAAAAACCAATCGTGCCATTGGGCGTCGCAAAGTCTGTTCTTTCGTAGAGTCCCAGCTCAATCAACCATTTGTATTTTTTGCTGAGCCAATGCGCCAATGCAAAGAGTGCCGCAGCGATACCAAGCCACTTGTGGAGACGGTAATGCTTGTCGAGTCCTCCTACACAACGTTCGACCACGCGCAGTCTGAGCGCGAGGATCACGCCAACACTCATTGCGACGAAAGACATGATCCCCGTGTAATACAGCAAGGACTTGCGCAACGCCCAAGGCGCGAGCGTGCGCTCGATATCAGTTAGACTGACCCAGTAAAGCATGGTGCCAAGCACCATTAATAGCAGGAAAATCCACTTAATTCTTTTCATACAAACCGCAACAAGGATTAATCGGCACTGAGGTTATTCTCCGCAATGATACGACCATAACGTGCTTGATCGCTTTTGATCCGCTGGGAAAATTGCTCGGGCGTCATCGGCCAAGGTGTGGCACCCTGCGTGATGAGTGTGTTCTGTGTATCAGGCAGGGCAAGCACCTCACGCAGATCAGCCGATATTTTGTTGATAATGGACGCGGGTGTTCCAGCCGGGGCAAGCATGCCAATCCACGAGCCTGTATCAAAGCCCGCAAAGCCACTCTCTGCGATGGTGGGTAGCTCTTGAAGGGCCGGAGAGCGATTAGCGCTGGTCACACCAAGGCCTTTGAGCTTGCCAGACTTGACGTGTCCGACCGACTCCAACACCGTGCCAAAGTAAATATTCACATGGCCGGCCATGAGATCAAGCGCGGCTGGACCGCCACCTTTGTAGGCAACGTGAAGCATTTTGGTCCCTGAGGCTTGCTGAAAAATCTCACCTGCGAGGTGAGGGGCTCCTCCTGCTCCTGAGCTGGCGAAAGTAATTTTACCGGGGTCTTTCTTTGCAGCCTCCACAACATCTTTGACATTTTTCCAGGGCAAAGACGGGGTCACCAACATGACTAAAGGAAGCTCTGCGATCATGCCAATCGGAGCGAAGGCCTTATCTGGGTCGTAAGGCATTTTTTTATATAAGGCAGGATTCACAGATTGGGTGCCTACATTACCCACGAGTAGTGTGTAGCCATCAGGTTTGGCTTTTGCCACCAGTTCGGCCCCAACTCGACCAGCCGCGCCTCCCCGGTTTTCAACAATGACGGGTTGTCCCCATTTCAGAGAAAGCTTTTGAGCAACCAGTCTGGCACCGACGTCAGTGCCTCCACCCGGAGGAAAGGGTACGACCACGGTGACAGCGCGGCTAGGGTAAGGTGCGGCTGACTGGGCGTGCGCGCTCAGTGCACCCAAGGTCATCAGGGAGGAAAAAAGCAATGCTGAGGTGCGCGAAGTTGTATTCATGTTGTCTCCAGTCTCGTATTGTCGTGATGGCGCGACTTTATATTTAAATTATATTTACCGCTCCCTATTTAGAAAGCTCGATCCTAGTATATTAGGGAAGCATTCAAAGAAAGACAAAAATTATTCAATCTATTGGAGACAACTATGATTCGTCGCAAGCTTTTGGCCACAATGTTGGCCCTAGTCGGAACCACCTTCGCTGGAGCGAGCTATGCGCAAGCGAGCGTCACGTTCACCAAACCGGTCAAGCTCATCGTGCCTTTCGCGCCGGGTGGTACCTCGGATATTCTCGCGCGCATGATTGCGCCCAAGTTATCGCTGACGCTCAAACAGACTGTCGTCGTTGAAAATCGCCCTGGTGCCGCAGGTAATTTGGGTGCGTCGATCGTCGCAAAATCAGATCCTGATGGACATACGCTTTTATTGATGGATCTTTCCTCTTTAGCCGTTGCTCCACACTTGTACACGACTTTAACGTACAACCCAGTCAAGGATTTGGCACCGGTATCGATGATCAGTTTTTCTCCCTATTTGTTGGCGGTCAATCCCAAAATAGGCGTGAAAACGGTCGCCGAGCTCCTTGCATATGGCAAGAAAAATCCGGATAAGTTGGTGTTTGCGCACGCGGGTATAGGCTCGGGCAATCAAATTGTCGGCCTTGAGTTGGCGAAACACTGGGGCATTCAGTGGGTCACCGTGCCGTATAAAGGAGGCTCGGCAGCGATTAATGCTGTCCTAGCGGGTGAGGCCAATGTCATTGTGAATGGTTCTACCGCAACCTTACCCTACGTCAAAAATAATCAGCTTGTAGCCCTCGCGGTTACAGGAGATAAGCGCTTTGAGTCATTGCCAGACGTTCCAACGTATGGCGAACTCAAATTACCCGCGGCAGACAGCGGCAGTTGGCAAGGCGTGTTAGTGGCCTCCGGAACGCCGGCTCCGGTCATCGCTAAGCTCAATGCTGAGATCAATGCGATTCTTAAAGATCCTGAAGTGGTCGCAAGAATTTCTTCCCAAGGTGCCAAGCCCGTTCCGATGACACCTCAAGCGCTCGCCAAGTGGATGCAAGAGTCCTCAGTGAATTTCGGCAAAGTGATTCGCGAAAACAACTTGAAGATCGAATAATTCAGTCCATAATTGATGGTTTTCTAGGAGCTGTTCATGTCGTCGTTGGTAAAGCCTATTCGAACCTGGTTGTTTGCCCCGGGTATGGATGCACGAAAGTGCGAAAAAGCCGTGCAATCTGCGGCGGATGCGTTGATTCTTGATCTTGAAGATGCTGTGGCCTTGTCAGAAAAGCCTAAAGCACGTCTGATGTTGAATCAACTCGTCAAATCCGTATCACCGGAGCGCCAAGTTTATGTGCGCGTCAACGACTTCATGACCGGGATGACCGCCGAGGACTTGCGTGCGGTCTGTACCGGTGGAATCGCTGGGATTGTGTTGCCCAAGGCGGAGTCCGCCGAAATGGTGCGGATTGCAAGCGCCATGATTGACGAGTTGTCTCGCGCCGAAGGCTTGCCTCCAGGTCAAATTACGATGTGCGGGATTTTAGAGACGGCGCGTGGCGTGTTACGTGCTGAGGAAATCGCGGCTGGGGGTGGAAGGTTATCCACGCTGATGTTTGGCGCCGGTGACTTTACCGGTGACTTGGGTATTCCGACTTCAAACATTGGCCCCCATCTGGTGAATGGAAAAATCCAAACGGCGTTGGCGTGTCGCGCGGCTGGGATTCGTCCGCCTGTGGACACGGTCTTTTTTGATGTGACGGATGCCGCCGGCTTTGAGGCGGATTGTCTTCAGGCCAAGGGTTTGGGTTTTCAGGGCAAAGCCGTTATTCACCCGAATCAAATTGCGACGGCGAATGCGGCGTTTTCACCTTCGGTCGACGAGATCGCGAATGCAAGATTGGTGGTGGACAGCTTTGCCAAAGCCGAGGCTGAGGGTGTCGGTGCGATCCGTGTCGAGGGCAAGTTGATCGACTATGCCATGGTTAAAAATTCCCAGAAACTTCTTGATCTTGCACGTGCCTTGAAACTCGCAGACTAATCATGACGATGTCCGACGCTCCACAACATACAAACAATACCCAAACTTCAGCGAAACATACTTCTACTGCGGGTACTGGGGAGAGTGCTCTGCCACTGCCCCTCGAAGGGATCAAGGTGCTTGATTGCGCGAGGCTCGTGGCTGGCGGCTGTATCGGGACGTTGCTTGGCGACTTTGGCGCCGAGGTGGTCAAGATCGAAGCACCAGGCAAGGGCGACCCCCTGCGCGGCTGGGCGGTCGAAAAAAAGGAGTTCTGGTGGAAGGTCTACGCCCGAAATAAAAAAAGTATGACCTTGAACCTGTCTGTTCAAGAGGGTCGTGACATCTTGCTCGAGATGATTCCGCATTTCGATGTGATGATCGAGGGTTTCGTGCCTGGCAAGCTTGAAAGCTGGGGGCTTTCGCCTGAGGTCTTGCTCAAACTGAATCCAGGGCTGGTGCTGGTGCGTGCCTCGGGTTGGGGGCAGACGGGTCCTTATAGCTCGCGTCCGGGCTTTGGGACGTTGATTGAGTCGATGAGCGGTTTTGCGCATATGACGGGCATGCCGGAGGGTCCCCCAACTTTGCCGCCTCTTCCGCTCGCGGACATGACGACTGCGTTATACGGCACGTCCGCAACCATGTTTGCGCTGTTTAGTCGCGAACGTCATGGCGGCAAAGGGCAGGTCATCGATTTGTCGATTTATGAGTCGATGATTTCCATCCTCGGACCGGCGGCGGCTGAGTATCAGCATTGTGGTGTGATTCAACAGCGCCGTGGTAATCGTGCGCCGACGAATGCGCCTCGCAATACTTATCAGAGTGCGGATGGCAAATGGATCGCAATGTCAGCAGCCACTCAGTCGATGGCTGAAAAAACGATGCGCGCGATCGGTCGTCCAGAGATGATTGACGATCCTCGCTTTAAGACGAACGAACAACGCATCATCAACGTTGAAGCGTTAGATGAGGCGATACAAGGTGAAATCAGCAAGTTTAGCCAAGCAGACATGTTGGAACGCTTTCATCAAGCTGGGGTCACCGCGGCACCTGTCTATGACATCGAACAGTTATTGGCTGATGAGCATGTCCAGAAACGCGAGGTGATTGTCGAGGTGCCCGATCATGATTTGGGGACTGTCAAAATGCACAATATCATTCCCAGATTGTCAGGGACGCCTGGGCAAATTCGTTCGACTGGGCCGACGTTGAATCAGCATGGCGACGAGGTGCTCCGCTCGATTGGCTTTAGCGAGGAGCGTATCGCAGCCGCCAAGGCTAAAGGGCTGTTTTAGCTCCCCAGAGATGACGCACAAAGCCGCTGGCAATCAGGGTGAGGGCGATGAGGGTGGCTGAAAGCCAGCAAATCAATTGAAAGCCTTTCAGAAAGGCTGCATCCATGCTCAGGCCTGCGGTGAGTGCCTCCAGACGCACTTGCTCTAAGGACCACAACCATAATATTGCCGCACTGACCACGCCAATGGTCCGGGTGAAAACCGTCAGCCCTCCCGCAACCCCGCGGGCTTGAATGGGTAAGGTTCTGACGACCCAGTCTGAATAAGAGACTTGAAATAAACCTAGGCCTGTACCGTGGATGAAGACGGCGCCAAAGAGCAGTGGTAACGCAATATCGATCGGCCAAAAAGCCGTCATGACGAGTCCTGATACGCATAGCCAGCCCGCGATCAGCGCCGCCCGATTTGTACCGATCTGGCGAGCAATGAAGGCAGCCAGCGCCGATCCGACGAGTGTCCCCAAGGCCCATATCGCTAGCACTCCACCTGATTCGGTGGGTCCCCAATGCGCGACTTGTGACAGGTAGTAGGGAACGAGCAAGGGAATCGTAAAACTGCCCATCTGAACGGCTATGCTAATGGCA
>JBIKOQ010000127.1:0-5409 GCA_044357955.1 Burkholderiaceae bacterium
TGGCTCACGCTGCTCATCAACAAGTGGTTCAACTTTATTTAGCTTGATTTTATTTTTAGGCTCTAATAGCGCTTGTTTCTTTATTTGCACCTCATTCGCACAATCCCGCCATGTCTTTTATTGAAAAACTTAATGCCGCCTGGACAAGCTCCCAATCCCTCTTGATGGTGGGGCTCGATCCAGACTTGACCCGCATGCCGGCCGAGCTCAAGGGCAAGGCAGACGGGATTTTTCAATTTTGCAAACAAATTATCGACGCTACCGCACCCTTTGTGTGTGGCTTCAAGCCGCAAATCGCCTATTTCTCGGCTGTTGGGGCCGAGGGTCAACTTGAGGACCTCTGTGCGTACCTGAGAGAAAACCATCCTCACCTGCCTTTGGTACTCGATGCAAAGCGAGGCGACATCGGCGCGACGGCCACGCAATATGCACAAGAGGTCTTTGGTCGCTACGGCGCCGATGCGGTGACGGTCAGTCCGTATCTGGGGGCCGACTCTGTCGAGCCCTATCTCGAATGGGAAGATCGTGGCGTTATCGTGTTGTGCCGCACGTCCAACCCAGGCGGATCGGACTTGCAATTTTTGATGACGGATGGCGTACCTTTGTATTTGCGTGTCGCCGACTTGGTCGCTAACAAATGGAACAAAACAGGCCAGTGCGGGCTCGTCGTCGGCGCAACCTTTCCAAACGAGCTTGCTGCAGTCCGCAAAGCGATTGGAGATAGCGTTCCGCTCTTGGTACCTGGCATCGGCGCTCAGGGCGGCGATATTGCCGCCACCTGCGCCGCAGGCTGTAATGCGCAAAAAACGGGCATGATGATCAACTCCTCACGCGCCATTTTGTACGCCACTGGCACAGGCCACTGGACCGAGGCCGCTGCCGCCGTTGCCAAAGAAACGCGCGATGCCATCAATGCACACAGATAGAGGCGTCAAGCTAGCAAAGCGCAGGCTGAGCGCAGTGAAAACGCCACAGACGCATCTCTGACGGCATCACGATCACCTTCAAAAATTTGAGACACCGCGTGCACAATCACGCCCGAGGGTGCGCGCTGGGCAAAACCGAACCACACCAAACCAACAGGCTTGCTGGCTGTGCCACCTCCCGGGCCGGCCACGCCTGTCGTGGTGAGTGCAAGCGTGGCAAGTGGCGCCATGGCCAACACCCCCGCTGCCATCTGGCGAGCGACCTCTTCGCTCACGGCGCCAAACGTATCCAACGTTGCCCGTGCAACGCCGAGCTGAGCGTGCTTAGCGCGGTTGCTATAAGTCACCCAACCCTGATCAAACCAGCCGCTTGATCCTGGTACAGCCGTCACAGCACCCGATAGCAATCCACCGGTACAAGACTCGGCAGTCGCTAACCATCCCTGACGCGCCAAGAGTAACTGGCCTAATTGAGTTGCGAGAGTACGTGTATCGTTTTGCATTTTAGATCTCGATAAACTAGCGTTAGGAGAAATACGTCGAGGGACCGAAGCGCACAATGAGCGCCATGACGATCAGCGTGTAAATGGCGGCAAGCAAGTCATCGACCATCACGCCAATCCCTCCTTTGAAACGCGCATCGACTTGACGGATGGGCGGCGGTTTAACCGTATCAAAAAAGCGAAAGAAAACAAAGGCCACACTTTGGGCCAACAGCGAGCCAGGCACCAGCCACAACACAAGCCAAAAGGCGACAAATTCATCCCAAACAATGCCAACATGATCTTGCACGCCCATCGACTGACTCACACGTTGAGCCGCCCAAGAGCCGTAAACAAAACATAACAATAAAAAAATACCGATCGCCAGATCGCTCGCACCCGGCGCGACCAAGATCCAGAGCAACCACGCCAACAAGGTGCCCCACGTTCCGGAGCCTGGGCGAATCAAACCAGAGCCAAATCCAAACATCAGTATGCGTGCTGGAGCAGAAAATACCCAGCGCAACGTAGGCCAGGTCGTGCGGTGCCGCGTTGAAACGCTCGTCATCTTAGTCTCGAAAATGGTCAAAGCCTTGCGGCAGAGGAGAGATCAACGTCCCTGTTTCGTCGAACACCTGCAGGGCCGTTGCGGCAACCACTTGACCAATACGCGTCAGCGTAACGCCTGCCTCTAACCCAATACGTTCAATGTTCTCACGCTGATCTACCGCCGCCGTCAAGCACAACTCGTACACATCCCCTCCCGCCAAGGCAGCACGTCGCTGATCAGCAAGGGAAAGGTACTGCAGTGCGGGATGCGTGGGCAAAAGTGTCTCCTCGATGCGCGCACCGACCCCACTTGCCTGAAGGATGTGGCCTAAATCCTGCAGTAAACCATCAGAAATGTCGATCGCAGCATGAACATGCGCAGCGAGACGACGCCCCAAAAATACTCTAGGGCTCGGCGTCTCAAGGGCAGCTCGCGTTTGCTCCAATAAGGAACCATCCAAACCAAACAAACCCCGTGAATTTTTTGCAAGAGGGCTTTCATCGATCAACACGCCCGCCAGTAGTCGGTAGGCAACATCCGCGGCGCCAAGCTGTCCTGACACCCAAATGTCGTCCCCCACGCGTGCGGCATTTCGACGCATTGTCTGTGCAGGATCGACTTCGCCAAATACCGTCACACTGATGGCGATTCCACTTTCGCTGCGCGTGGTGTCGCCACCAATCAACGCACAGCCATGCAGATCCGCCTGAGCATAAAACCCGTCCGCGAAACGCGCGACCCAGTCTTCATCAAAGGATGGCAACGCAAGACCCAGCAAGCACGCGACAGGTTTAGCCCCCATCGCAGCCAAATCAGACAGGCTGACAGCCAGAGACTTGTGGCCAAGAGTGTAGGGATCGACATTGGGGAAAAAGTGTCTGCCTTCGAGCAACAAATCCTTGCTCGTGGCCAATTCCATGCCAGGCGTGATCCGAAACAATGCGCAATCGTCACCCCCGCCCAACATCCCGGCGGGAACGGGACGTTTGAAAAAGCGAGAGATCAGATCGAATTCAGAGGTCACGATGGTCACGCTCGGATGCGTGTTTAGCGCCGGGCTGCTGCCCGAAGCTCTGTGGTGCGAACCTCGGCGGCTAGCTTATCCAGCACACCGTTGACGAACTTGAAACCATCCGTGCCGCCAAAGGATTTGGCCAGCTCAACTGCTTCGTTAATCGAGACGCGATAAGGGACGTCGAGCTGGTGGACCAGCTCAAAGCTACCAATCAACAAAATGCCGTGCTCGATCGGCGAAAGCTCGGCGAGTGGACGATCCACGAAGGGTGCGAATTTTTCGCGTAAAGCGGGGGCTTCACGCATCGCACCGTGCAGCAAGGTTTGAAACCACACGACATCGGCCTGATCGAACTCGTCCTCGTCGCGAAGATGGGCTTCGATTTCACCCGCATCTTGCAAACTTTCCGACCCCCCCACAAGCCAAGCGTACAGTCCTTGCAATGCCAACTCTCGCGCACGGCGCCGTGCGCTGCGTGGAGGCATCGCGGGCGAATTAGCGTCTTGCTGGGATTTGTTCAAGATCGTCATCCTCTGGGTCTTCATCTTCGTCGTCAGGTTCGGGTTCGAGTGCCGCGACTAAATTCGCCATTTCGACCGCACACTGTGCGCAGTCCCGGCCTTTATCAGCGGCACGGGCTTCGGCTTGCTCGTCTGTTTCGGTTGTCAAGACACCGTTCGCAACAGGGATGCCTGTTTCGAGTGCGACACGGGCAATCGCCGAGGCACTTTCGTTACTGACGATTTCGAAATGATAGGTCTCACCGCGAATTACAGCGCCCAAAGCGATCAACGCATCGAACTCGAAGGTTTCGGCCATGCGCGCCAAGGTCACGCCGAGCTCCAGCGCGCCGGGCACCGTCACGACCATAATGTCGCGTTCGTCGACGCCCAAGCTTTCAAGCTCTTGGAGGCAAGCATCGAGCTCAATCAAACCAATGTCTTCGTTAAAGCGGGCACGAACAATTCCGATATGCAGGCCCTCGCCATTCATGTCGGGGGTCAGGGTATATGGGCTCATGATGTGCTTCCTATGTGTTGCGGGTGGGAGGTGTGTGATCGTAACCGGTCACGTCGAGACCGAAGCCCGGCATGATGCTGGGCATTTTTCGGGGACGCGCTAACAAGCGCATCTGGCCGACTTTCAAATCGCGCAAAATCTGCGCCCCCATGCCGTAGGTGCGCAAATCCATGCGACCTGATTCACGTTTGACCGGCACAGGCATATCGCCTTGCGAGGCTGAAATTTGATCGAAAAGATGACTGGAGGAGCCCTGGCAGTTGAGAAACACCATGACGCCGGCGTCGCTTTCCCGGATCGCCTGAAGCGCCTCTGCGACACCCCAGCTATGACCAGGACTCTGCACATCCATTAAATCAAGGATCGAAGTCGGCTCGTGCACGCGGACCATGGTTTCGCGGGCGGGGTCGACATGGCCATGCACCAAGGCCAAGTGTGGATTGCCCGCCACCGTATCGCGGTACGCAATCATATTGAATTCGCCCCAAGGCGTCTTGATGCGACGCTCGCTCATGCGCTCGATCACAGACTCATGTTCGTTGCGGTACTGGATGAGATCGGCAATCGTGCCAATTTTCAACTGATGGGTCTGACCATACTCAATCAAGTCTGGCAGACGCGCCATCGTGCCGTCGGGCTTTAAAATTTCACAAATCACTGCGGCGGGTGTGAGTCCAGCCATCGCGGTTAGATCGCAACCCGCCTCAGTGTGACCCGCGCGCACTAAGACACCACCTGGCACGGCACGCAGGGGAAAAATATGCCCTGGCTGAACGAGATCAGTCGGTTTGGCATCCCGCGCCACTGCAACCCGAATGGTTCTTGCGCGATCCGCCACTGAAATACCCGTTTCCACACCCACGGCAGCCTCGATCGAGACCGTGAAATTGGTCCCGTAGGGGGTACCATTGCGATTGGACATCAGTGGTAACTCGAGCTGGCGGCAACGCTCTTCGGTGAGTGTCAGGCAGACCAGTCCTCGACCGTGGGTCACCATGAAATTGATCGCTTCAGGGGTGACGAACTCAGCCGCCATGACAAGATCGCCTTCGTTTTCACGATCTTCTTCGTCGACCAAAATCACCATACGCCCCATTTTGAGCTCAGAAATGATCTCAGCAACCGGGGATATCGCAGCCGCAAGATCGGCATTCAAAGGCGAAATGGAGGAAAGTTTGGCAGGCATGGTGACGTTTAGTGGGAGCACGTGTAAATACCTATTATAGAATCCCCTTAACCATGCACACGTAGAATCCCTTTTTTATATGCATCCGCTCAAAGACCTTTCCGCTCAGCAAGCCGCCAATATTCGCTTTATTTTGAGTGATATTGATGACACGATCACGACCGAAGGTCGCTTGACAAGTCATGCCTATGCGGCTCTTGAACAGCTGTCTGAAGCGGGCATGATCGTCA
>JBIKOQ010000128.1:0-5401 GCA_044357955.1 Burkholderiaceae bacterium
TGCCCTAAAAACATGCCGATAAAGGCGGGCACCATTGCCAGTAAAGAGGTCGTCGCAATCTCGACTTCAAACTCACCTGTGACCCAGAGTCCAAGGGCCAGCGCGATCGAGGCGATTGTAAAAGACAAGCCAAGCGCTTGAATCAAGTCATCTCTTTTGAGTTCGAGTGCCGTGAAGTACGGTGCGAGCGGGAGCGCCGCAATCCCCGTTGCGCCCGACACGATGCCTGTGAAAAATCCTATGAAAGGCGACAGCCATGACTCTGCTCGAGGCGCGACGGGAATTCGCGCTGCGGACAGGCCGTATAGACCGTAGGCCATCAGGACCAAGCCCAATCCCGCAGTGACAACCGCCATTTGACCGCTGACGATAAAACTCACGCCAATCGGTGTGCCAACACATATACCGAGCAGGAGCGTTTTAAATCTTTTGAGCAGCGCAATAAAACTGGGTCCGGAAATCAGTTGCCAAATATTTGTGACAAGCGATGGCACCACGAGCATGGCCGCAGCTTCGACGGGTGTAATAATCAGACCAAGCAGGCCAATCGCAATCGTTGGTAGCCCCATGCCGATGACGCCTTTGACAAGTCCGGCAAGGATGAAAACGAAAGCGACTAAGATCAGTGAGGAAATGGAGTCAGTCATTATAATTAGTATCAATCTTCGCTCACGATAGCACTATTTCTTTCAGGACTCTCATGCGTATCGATGCCTTACCTGCGGAAATTGTCGGTCCAAGCGCTTGGCTGGGTCCAGATGTTGCAGCTTCTAAACGTTGGATTCATCACCTCAGCGATGCTGAGTTGAGAGAGCTTGAGCAGGCCGCGCATCAGGCGCTGAGTATGCATCCCGATATTGCTGCAATTCGACGAGAGAGTTTTGTGCTGCCTACGCTAGGTCCGCGACTTGCGCGTCTGCACGACACCTTGATAGATGGCTGTGGCTTTGCCTTGGTTCGAGCGCTACCCGTCGGGTCGTGGACGAGAGAGATCACTGCAGCCGCTTTTTTTGGTTTAGGTTGCCACCTTGGCAATCCACGTCCTCAAAACGCTAAAGGCCATGTCTTGGGCCATGTCATGGACATGGGGCTCAATGCGGACGACCCCAACGTCAGGATTTATCAGACGCACGAGCGTCAGACCTTTCACACGGATTCGAGCGATATTGTGGGACTGGTGTGTTTACAACAAGCCAAGGCGGGTGGAGACTCAGCACTCGTTTCGTCCAATTCGATTTATAACGTGATGCGACGCGATCATCCCGCCCTTGCCGCAGCACTATTCGATCCGATCGCAACCGATCGTCGAGGCGATGTGGCTGCGGGACAACTGCCGTATTTCGAAATACCCGTCTTTACTTGGCATACGCAGATGATGTCAACGATTTATCAACGTCAGTACATTGACTCCGCCCAGCGTTTTGAGCATGCCATGCGCTTGACACCCTTGCATGTCGAGGCCTTGGATTGTTTTGACGCACTGGCCAATGACACGCGACTAAATTTTTTAATGCGTCTTGAGCCAGGCGATATGCAGTTTGTGCATAATCATACGTTACTGCATGACCGGACCGCGTTTGAGGATTGGCGCGAGCCTGCGCGTAAGCGTCATCTGTTGAGGTTGTGGCTGTCTTCGCCTCTGGCACGCGCACTGCCACCCGTTTGGGCCCAGCGTTATGGCTCGACTGAGCCGGGTGTGCGAGGCGGGGTCATGGTACCCGCCGCCTCGTGGATTGCACCCTTGAATCCTGAGTAAGGAAACAAAGCTTAGTTGCAAAAAGCTTAGTCGGCGTAGCCTGGGAGTTCACGATCAAGGACGCGCATCATCGCTTCAAAATAAAGATTGTCGCGACTCGCACGCGTATGACGATCATCGACGGGCGGTTTTTGAACCGAAGCAACAATCTCTTCTGACAAAATCTGAATAGGCTTTCCTGTACTCATGGCCAGCACTTGCGCACGACAGACGCGCTCGAGTTTATAGAGACGTTTGTAGGCTTGAGCCACAGTGTCGCCAACCACCAAAATTCCGTGATTTTTCATGAACAAGATTTTCTTGTCGCCAATCGCATGGGCGAGTCGCTCACCCTCAGATATAAAATCGGCGGTTCCGGTATAGGTGTCGTCATAAGCGATCAGGCCGTGGAAAAATGCCGCGGTCTGGCTCGCGGGAAGCAGACGATTGTCCTGAAGCATATTGAGCGTGACGGCCCAGTTTTGATGTGTGTGCAACACAACGTTGGCGCCGGTGATGCGATGAACAGGGGCGTGGATGCATTGTGCCGATAACTCTACGACGCCCTCGCCCTCGAGCGTCTCACCATTTTCGTTAAACACGAGCATGTCGCTTGCGCGGGCTTCGGACCAATGTAGACCAAAAGGTAAAATCAAATAACGGTCTTTTGCGCCGGGAACAGCCATTGTAAAGTGGTTGTCGATCCCTTCGTGCAGATCGTCCAGCACAGCAAGTCGGTTGGCGGCGGCGAGATGGATTTTGGCCTGTTGGAGCGCATCGACCTGAGTTTTGGTTTTAAGATTGTGCACAGACATGACTAACCTTTTAAAATATGGGTGATATGGACGAATCATCTAAAGATTACTCCCCTTCCATGGACCCTGCAACATCTTCATAAGGCTCTATCGTGCTAAGCAGACGCTTATTTAATAAAGCGCTTCACCGTTTGATGTGCGCAGCAGTAGTGTCCCTTGGGCTTTACAGTGCGGGCGCTGCGGCGCAGCAAAATGGTGTCACGCTATATGGGATCATTGACATCGGCCTTCAATATGATCATGTTCGACAAGAGGCCTTTTCGGGCGGCCTGCCTCAGGGGTTGATTAATCAGTCCTTCCTGGGGGTAGCCAATGGCGTCCAATCCGGTTCGCGTTTTGGCTTCCGTGGCAACGAAAATCTCGGTGGGGGGCTTGGAGTCAATTTCGTTCTAGAAGGCGGCTTCAACCCCGCAGATGGGACTTCCGCGCAAGGAGGACGCTTATTTGGTCGACAATCGACACTTGGCATGACGTTACGTGATGTCGGACGTCTAGACTTAGGACGTCAGATCAATCTTGCTTCTAATTATTTGTTATCCATTGATCCTTTTCAGGAGGGGTTTGGTCAGGCCAACATAGGTTCTTCGTTTGGCTCAGCAAACACGACCCGCTATGGCAACATGTTGTTGTTACAGCTCACGCCTGTTTCAGGATTGACGTTGGGTGCGGGGTATTCATTTTCGACTGAATTGTCCGCGATTTATGCGGGTGAGAAAGGCTGTTTATATAGGCAGTCGTGTCCAGAAACATCGGGTGGATACAACTTTATTGCCAACCAAAATATGCGTGCGATCACTCTCGGCGCTCAATACAAGCGAGGGCCACTGGATTTGGTCGTGACGTATGACAAGATTTATGGAGATGCTTCGCAACCCAATAGCAGTGTGCGGCCGTCTTTTTGGGTGTTAGGAGGTGCGTATGATTTTAAAGTGCTCAAGCTCTCCTTGGCGACGGGACAGGCGATTGATGGTTTTGAGAGTGGGCAGACGCAGGGTACAGGAGCGACCTCAGCATCTGTATTGACATCGACTTCCTTTACGCCTGGTGTTCTGTTGTTTTTGCCTAATGCGCGCGCCTATTCCTATTTTGTTGGCGTGACTGCACCGCTGACCTCGGAAGTCACTCTTTTAGCCTCTTGGCAGATGATGCAACCACAAGGGTTTTTATCAAGTGATGCACAGCTCAACACGCAACAAATCCTCAGTGCCGCTCTGACGCAAAAGCTTTCCGTGCGGACGAATCTTTACACTTACGCGTCTTATGCTCAAAATTTCGCGATGATCAATACAGCAGAGAGTTTTACTTTTGGTGTGGGGATTCGTCATCAGTTTTAGGCGCGTCGATGACACTCAGGGTTGATGCGGGTTTTTACGCCGAGAGGGAACGATAGCGCTCTTTTTCCTTGGCCATATTCGGTAAGAACCAAGCGACCACACCCAAGATCGGTAAAAAGGAACAGATCTTGTAGACGACTGCGATACCATAGACATCTGCGAGTCCGCCCATGATGGCTGCACCAAGTCCGCCGAGTCCAAACGCGAAACCAAAGAACATTCAAGAAACAAGTCCTACGCGGCCTGGCATGACTTCGTGTGCATAAACAAGCACGGCTGGAAAGGCCGAGGCAGTGATCAAACCAATGATGATCGTAAGCACGCCTGTCCAAAATAAATCGGCATAGGGTAGGGCCATCGTAAAAGGAAGGACGCCAAGGATGGAGATCCAGATCATGGGTCTGCGACCGATTCGGTCAGTCAGCGCGCCTCCCAGGAGCGTCCCGACCGCGATGGCGGCCATAAAGATGAACAGCTGAACTTGAGCCGCCTGAACCGGTAGATCAAAGCGTTCGATCAAATAAAAAGTGAAAAAAGAGGTGAGGCTTGAGGTGTAGACATTTTTGGAAAATAACAACACCATCAAGATCGTGATGAGAAAAAGGACCCGACCGCGAGGTAGGCCTGAGTCTTTAGATTCTATGCTGGCATGAACCGCTTTCAGGGTGGGACGCAGATTGGCGCCGTACCACATCCCGACACGGGTTAAAAAGGCCATCGCGATCAACGCAGCCATCGAAACCCAGGCAATCGCGCCTTGGCCATGCGGCAACACGATAAAGGCTGCGAGCAAGGGCCCGATCGCTTGACCGACGTTGCCTCCCACTTGGAATAATGCTTGTGCAGTTCCGTAGCGGCCGCCTGAGGCCATGCGCGCGACGCGGGAAGCCTCAGGGTGGAAAATGGCCGATCCTGTGCCGACTAACGCGGCCGCGATCAGGACAACGGTGTAGCTATTGGCGACTGAGAGCAACAGCAAACCAATGAGCGTTGAGCCCATCCCAAGTGCTAGGGAGTAGGGCTGAGGGCGTTTGTCTGTATAAAAGCCAACCGTCGGCTGGAGTAGCGAGGCGGTGAGCTGGAAGGCGAGTGTGATCAAGCCGATCTGAGCAAAGTCGAGATTAAACTCAGTTTTGAGCAGCGGGTAAAGCGCAGGGATGAGTGACTGAATCAGGTCGTTGAGTAGATGACAAAAACTCAAAGACAATAAAATGGGCATGGTCGCCGCCTGCGGGCTCACGGCACTGGATGCCTTAAGTGGAGCTTGCGTGCTGGCGGCGACAGACTTATTCATCTTGAGACAGACAACGTAAAAAAATTGAAATTATTGAACAGTGACCTTGGCTGTTTTAATAACCTTGCCCCACTTATCGACCTCAGTTGCAAGAAACTTGGCTGTTTCTGCAGGATTCAGGCCCATGGGCACAATACCGAGCTCGGTAAAGCGCGCGGAAATTTCTGGGGATTTCACGGCTTCGTTCACGGCTTTGGAGAGCTTATCCACAATCGCGGCAGGT
>JBIKOQ010000004.1:0-16910 GCA_044357955.1 Burkholderiaceae bacterium
CAATCGTCCCTTTGCCTTTTAAAATGACCCATGCGTGATACTGATGGGCAAGTGCTTGTGCAGCCTTTGGGCGATCTGCTTGAATGTTGAGCGTATCTGTCTGGAGCAGTCTGGCGGCTTCGGTTGGGTGTGGAGTCAGCACAACAAGCCCAGGTCCCCAAGTCTTTGAAATATCGCCCCGCGCCAATGCGTTGAGCGCATCCGCATCGAGAACGAGAGGGCGGGCCGAACGCATGGCTAGAAGACGTTGGAGCAAAGTGAGTGCGGCAGGTGCATGACCGAGACCACAGCCGGCGACCCAGGCATCTAGGGTGGCGGCTTGCTCGACGAGCGTGACTGCGTCATGCAGCATAAGTTCTGGGTTGATGCTGTCGTAGGCGACAGGCAAAGGGGTTTGGGTCAACGCAAGATAGACTTTACCGACGCCGCTTTTGAGTGCAGCGCGACCGGCCAGAATGACGGCCCCTGTCATGCCACTTGAGCCACCAAGTATGCCCACTGAACCAAAGCTGCCTTTGTGTGCCTCAGCATCACGGACTGCGAACAGCTGGGGAAACTGTTGCTCCGTAATAGGACTTCCACTGGAGTGGCGAGGTGTCATAGGGATCGTGTGCGGTTGATATAGCGCAAGTCTGGTTGAGGACGGATATGACGAAGACGGTGAATATGACTATTATGCAACAGCAAGCGTTTGATCTTATTTGATTCAGGAAACCATATGAAAACGATTCAGACAGTAGGAGTGGCCGGTGCCGGCGCAATGGGTCGAGGTATCGCACAAATAGCGGCCCAAGCAGGCTTGCGCGTCAAACTGTTCGACACGAACCCGGCAGCGCTGAACTCAGCGCGCGACTCGCTGACCAATACGTGGACGATGCTGGCCAGCAAAGGCAAAATGACCGAAGAGCAAGCGCATGAAGCGTTGGGTAAGTTGTATCTGATCGACGAGATCGAGGATCTGTCGGATTGTGACTTGGTGATCGAAGCCATCATTGAGCGACTCGAGATTAAACAGCCATTTTTTAAACAGTTGGAGTCGGTTGTATCCTCCGATTGCATACTGGTCTCTAATACCTCCTCGCTATCTATCACTGCGATTGCCGCTGGATGCGAACGTCCTGAGCGTATCGCAGGCTATCACTTCTTTAATCCTGTCCCGCTGATGAAGGTCGTTGAGGTGATTGACGGATTACGAACGGATCCTGTGGTGGGTGATGCCTTGATGGCGTTATCGGTCCGCATGGGACACAAGCCGGTTCGCGCGAAAGATATGCCTGGTTTTATTGTGAATCATGCGGGTCGTGGGATGAACACCGAGGGTTTGCGTGTCGTGCAAGAAAATGTGACGGACTTTGCAACGGTCGATGGCATTATGCGCGATCAAGCTGGCTTTAAAATGGGACCGTTTGAGCTGATGGATTTGACGGGTCTCGACGTGTCACATGCCGTTATGGAATCCATTTACCATCAGTTTTACGAGGAGCCTCGTTTCAAACCCTCACCGATCGGAACAGTGCGTGTGGCGGGAGGGCTCTACGGGCGCAAAAGTCAGGGTGGATTTTATGCTTACGCGGATGGTCAGAAGCTGCCTGTAATCGAAGCTGCTGCGCCGGTGCTGACTGGTCCGGCCAAGGTTTGGGTGAGCCCTGCGCATGCTCTCGGTCATACGCGTGCGACTGAACTGCTTAAGAGACTTGATGCGAATATTCAAACCGGACATCGACCCGATGTGGATAGTCTCATCATCGTGACTCCTTTTGGTGAGGACATATCGACGGCAGTTTTCAAGCAAAAGCTCGATGCTGCACGTACCCTGGGTATCGATATGCTTCATGATGTTGAGCATACGCGTAGGCGGACTTTAATGGTTTCACCAGCAACCCATCCGCAATATCAAGAAAAGGCGCATGCCATCTTTGGTGTGGATAACGTTCGCGTGAGCGTTGTGAGAGACTCTGCGGGTTTTGTGGCGCAGCGGATTGTTGCGATGATCGTGAACGTCGCTTGCGATATTGCGCAGCAGGATATTGCAACCCCTCAGGATATTGATCTTGCCGTCAGTTTGGGTTTGGGTTACCCCAAGGGGCCTTTGGGCTTGGGTGATGCCTTAGGAGCTGAACATATTTTGGAGATTTTGCGCAATATGCAAAGCGTTACAGGCGACCCGCGTTATCGTCCCAGCCTCTGGTTGCAGCGACGTGTTCAGCTCGGCTTATCGTTATTGAGTACCTAAGCGCAGCCTAAGGTTGACCGTTCAAAGAAAAAAGCCCTCGAAAGAGGGCTTTTTCATGGGCGAATCACTGATTATTGAGCGGCGTTGACCATGTATTGCGTCGCGGCACGCAGATCGGCGTCGCTCGCCCCGGCTGCGCCACCCTTGGGTGGCATGATGCCCTTGCCAGAGATAACAGCGGCAACCATGGCATCCATGCCTGTCGCAATACGCGGTGCCCAGGCGGTTTTGTCACCGAATTTTGGTGCACCCGCAACGCCGGCAATATGACATGCTGCACAAGCTTGTTTATAAATTTTTTCACCCACATCGCTGGTGGCAGCAGCAGCTGCAGCGGGGGGGGCGACTGCTGGTACGGGTGTAGCAACCGTTGCGGCGACCATTGGAGCAGCAGGCGCGGCAGGAGGTGCTGCGGCAGCAGGAGCAGCAGGCTTGGGCTCAGCTGGCTCGGCAAACTTGCCGCCGGCGCTGTTCGCCATATAAACCACGGCGCGTTCGATCTCAAAGTCGTCCAAGGCAGGATTGCCGCCCTTAGCAGGCATGGCGCCTTTGCCTTTGACCACGTTGGCGACCATAGACTGGAGACCTGTCGCATTGGGGCCTGCCCATGCTGCGGCATCGGCAAACTTAGGCGCACCAGCCGCGCCAGAATCGTGACATCCCGCACAGACGGCTTTGTAGACCTGTGCTCCGGTTTTAAAGACCTTTGGACCGCTTGCGTCAACGAGTTCAAGCTTTGCCACGGGGGCGATGCGGTTTTGTATGGCTTCAGGCGTGAGCGTGTTTGAGCCCGCGCCAACCTGATCACCCGTGGTGACGAGTTTGACCAATAAAATGATGATGATGACGGGCAAGATAAAAGACAGCACGATCGTGACGATCAGCTGCTTTGGAGTCTTGATGGGCGAATGATGATCTTCGTGTGGCTGCGTATTGCTCATGACCAAATCCTGCGAGACTTAGGCTGGAGACTTGAATCGCCGAGGTTTTGAGTACTCAGAATACGCAAGAAGCCAACCATAGTAGTTAGACGGTTTTCTTATAACCCAAGGATTATAGCGGCATCGGAGGGCTTGGTGAGCAGGGAAGCCGGAAATCCCTGTTCCGAGAAAGAGCGAGTTGCTTCTGCCGCTATAATTCGCCCGCCGGCGCCCGTAGTTCAATGGATAGAATAAGAGTTTCCGAAGCTCTCGATACAGGTTCGATTCCTGTCGGGCGCGCCAGAGCCTTCAGACCGGTTTTTTCAGCGCATGATGAAAGCGTCTGACATAGTCGTCAAAACTCTCCCTGTCGCCGGCCTCAAGCTGTTGCTGCTCCATCAGGGATTGAGTCGCTTGTGCCTGCGTGGCGGCGAGTTCGATGGGGCTCAAACCCACCTTTCTTAGGCTCAAGGCGTGTGCACGGCTTTGCTCAAGGGTCGCGTCGTGAAAGGACATCTTGCGCGTCATGAGTTTTGCTAAAAACTGAGCAGAGGGGGTTGTTGCGGGATCCGCAACTTTGGATCGCTGGACAGCGACTGCATGGTGATAGTTTTTCTCGCCCAAGGCATTATCAAGCGTCTGAGCGCATTGCGCGATGTCATCCAAAAGCTCTTCTGCCCACTGCTTGAGGGAAATTTCTTTGCCGAGCTTGGTGAGTTTCAGATCTGGCTGTCGACCTTGCTTGACGACCGTCGAGAAGTTGGAGGCACTCTCTGAGCACCAACCGCTATCTGCAAAAGGGGGGCTTTCTTGTAGAGCGCAAAAAAGTAGAAAAGCATCAACAAAACGCGCTGTTTCCGCGGAAATGCCGATAGCTTGAGTGGGGTCAATGTCGAGACAGCGTACTTCGATATATTGAATGCCGCGCTCCGCTAAGGCAGTGATGGGTCGCTCGCAAGGACCTGTTGTACGTTTCGGGCGGATGCTCGAGTAAAACTCGTTTTCAATTTGCAGAACATTGGTGTTGAGTTGAATCCACTCGCCATTTCTGTGCGTACCAATGGCCTGATAATCAGGCCATGGCGTGGTAACTGCGTCATAGAGCCGTTCTAGAAAGGTGTTGAGGTCGTTGTAACAAAGCTTGAGCCCAGACTGAGCTTTGTTTTGGTAGCCTAAATCACTCATTCTTAGGCTCGTGGCATAGGGCAGATACATGGTTTGCGCATCGAGTTCAAGCAAATCCCCATGTTTGCCACGCAAGAAGTCTTTTGACAGCGCTGGGGAAGCACCAAACAGGTACATGAGCAGCCAGCTGTAACGGGTGAAATTGCGAATCAGTGAGATGTAGCCAGCTGAGCGGCGATCCTGAGCCGTTGACTGAGGCAGGTTAAGCTGGTCCCAAAACGCTTCATCGAAAGAAAAGTTGTAGTGCAGTCCTGCAATGCACTGCATCGTGCGACCGTAGCGCTCTGCCAGGCCACGACGATAAACGTGTTTAATCATCCCAGTATTTGAGGTGCCGTACCAGCCAATCGGGATTTGGTTGTCTGCAGGGAGATGAGAGGGCATGGAGTGATTCCACATCAGCTCATCTGTCAATGTGGTGGCCACGACGCGATGCACCTCGTCGAGTTCTGCTATCAGGTGATCAACATTATTGTGCGTGCCTGTAATGAGTTCTAGCAGCGCTTCTGAGTAATCGGTCGTGATACGCGGATGGGTGAGCGCTGAGCCAAGCGCTATAGGGTGTGGTCGTTCAGAAAGCGAACCTTTGGCGTCTACCCTAAGGCCCTCTTTTTCGATGCCGCGCTGCGACCTCCGGAGTATTTCAGGATGCGATTGAAGGGTGGTAAGACGATGGGTCAGTATGGACACGGGTAAACCTATTGCAAAAGCAAAACAATTCATTTTAAGGGATATGTCAATGTACCCTCGGATGTTAAAAATAGAGGACAATTTGCTTTAATTCTGCTGGTTTATTCCATCGTGATACTTTTTGAGACATTTTGTGCGACCCCTCGTTTCCCTTTTGCCATTGTGGTTACTTTTTGCTCTGTTGACAGGTTGCACCCCTGAATATAATTGGCGCGAATCCATGGTCGCGCAGGATCGTGGGGTCATTATGTTTCCCTCGCGGACCAAAACGGAACAGCGTCAAATCGATATCGAGGGTGCTGCAGCGACGTTTGCGTTGACCTCAGCGGCGGTGGGAGAGGCTGTTTTTTCGGTGGGCTATGTTCCTTTGCCTGAGTCCTTGAGTCCAGAAAAAAGTGCGGCGTTAGTCAAAACAATCGTAGACGCCTTGGCTGCGCGTGCTGGAAAGCCAGCTCCGGAGTCTGCGCGACAGGGTGAGATTTTTACCTTGGACACGGTTGTTGCCAATAAACCCTCTCTGTTGATGGCGAAAGTCGTGGTGCATCGCGGCATGTTGATTCAGGTGGTAGTTTCAGGTCCGAAACAATCGCTTTCAAATGAAAATGCGCTTGAGTTTGTTCGTTCGCTTCGGCTGAGGTGAGGCTGGCCGGTGAGCAGCCCTAAACGCAGGGCTTGTGCGACGCCAGCCTGTCTACCGTAGACATTCAGTTTGCGGCAGGCATTAAAAAGGTGAAAATTGACTGTCCGTTCTGTCAGGCCGATGATCAGCCCGATTTCCCAGCTGGTTTTACCCGCAGATACCCATTCCAGGCATTGCAGCTCGCGCCCGGAAAGACGTGGAAGTGTCATGAAAAGAGATCCCCAGAGGACGCAAATGAGAATGCGTTAGTTTGAGCGTTCATCACTCTAATTAGAATGCGCAGAACCCCTTTGGTGGGGGGCTCTTTTGTAAGAAAATGTTTGTATGGAAGGCAGGATGTAACAAAATGGAAGCAATCGGTCGGTGCCATGGCCTGCCAATTTCCCGCCGCGATGTTAAACTTTGAAAACAGTTGGCGCCGATTTGCTCGATCCGCTTGCGGGCGCCTCATAAATCCCGCTAAAGAAGGTCCGTATGATTGATTCGTCCAGTATTCGGGACGCGTGCCAAGCACAAGACATCTCCCCCTCGCCCTTAGGGTCAGTGGGTATCGTCCACACACAGTTCTTGCATTTTAATGAGCCCCTGCCCTTGGCGAGTGGTCATACCTTGTCGGTCTATGACTTAGCGATCGAGACTTATGGGACATTAAACGCAGATGCAAGTAATGCGGTGCTTATTTGTCACGCCTTGAATGCCTCGCATCATGTCGCCGGAATTTCTGCTGAAAACCCCGAAGATATCGGTTGGTGGGACAACATGGTGGGCCCTGGAAAGCCGGTCGACACCAATGTTTTTTTTGTGCTTGGTGTCAATAATCTGGGTTCGTGCTTTGGCTCCACAGGGCCTGCAAGTATCCGGCCTGAAACAGGCGAGCCTTGGGGTGCTGCCTTCCCTGTGCTGACCGTCGAGGACTGGGTGTCGGCGCAGGCGCGTGTGGCAGATCGCTTGGGAATCAAAAGGTTCGCTGCTGTGATGGGTGGATCGCTTGGTGGAATGCAGGCACTGAGCTGGGCGATCACTTTACCCGAGCGTGTCGCGCATTGTGTGGTGATTGCCAGTACGCCTCGCTTGTCTGCGCAAAATATTGGTTTTAACGAAGTCGCTCGGCGCGCCATCATCACCGACCCTGAGTTCCATGGAGGTCATTACTATGCGCACAATACGGTGCCGCGCCATGGATTATCCGTCGCGAGAATGATTGGCCACATCACCTATCTGTCTGGCGATGATATGGCGGAAAAATTTGGCCGGACCCAACGTGAACCTGCGGCCGATGGTGCATACCATTACGGTTATGGGGTGGAGTTCGAGGTCGAGTCTTATCTGCGCTATCAAGGCGAAAAGTTTTCTAAATATTTTGATGCGAATACCTATTTGCTCATTACACGCGCCCTCGATTATTTTGATCCAGCAAAACGTACTGGGGGCGATTTCGCACGTGCGATTGCACCCGCACAGGCAGATTTCCTGCTTGTGTCCTTTACGACGGACTGGCGTTTTCCACCCGAGCGTTCACGCGAAATCGTGCAGGCTTTGCTCAAGAACGGTCAGCCTGCCACGTATGCTGAAATCGATGCGCCACACGGACACGATGCATTTTTGCTCGACGATTCTCGATATCACAATCTGATGCGTGCGTATTTCCTGCGAATTGCAGCGACTTTGGTCCAAGAGTCCGCCCCGGCCCTGACGTCGAGCGGGGTGCAAGCATGAGTGAACAACTTAAACTGAGCGGCCAAACGATACAAGGTGATTTGCGCGGAGATTTGGCGCGGATCGCGCAGTGGGTTCAACCAAACAGCCGCGTGTTGGACTTGGGTTGTGGTGACGGTGCGCTGCTTGCGCACTTGCAGCAGTCCAAAAACGTGCAGGGCGTCGGCGTTGAAATTAGCGATGACCGTGTCTTGAGCTGTGTGCAACGCGGCGTGCATGTGATTCAGCAAAACCTCGAAGACGGTTTGGCGATGTTTGACGATCAGCAGTTCGATACGGTCGTCTTGTCCCAGACGCTGCAGTCCATGCACAATACTGAACATATTTTGCGCGAAATGGTGCGTGTGGCGCGTGAGGGAATCGTTTCTTTTCCCAACTTTGGTTATTGGCCACACGGATGGTCGATTTTGCGTGGCCGCATGCCGGTGACGGGGCAAATGCCCTATGACTGGTACAACACCCCCAATATCCACCTTTGCACGCTCAAGGATTTTGAGCGGTTGGCTAATACGCTTGAGTTCACTATCCTTGAGCGCGCGACCTTCAATGATCAGTATGAGGTGAAATTGTTTGCAGGCTGGCGTAGTACGCTTGCTGCGTATCGATTTACGGCGAGGTGACTCTCATGACTGCGCAACAAGCCCCACAACCCGGCGTCGAGACGCAGACAATTCCTGCGTCAAAACTCTACACCAGTAAACGCGTCGCGCCTTTGCTGGCACTGGGTTTTGCAAGTGGATTACCCCTGGCGCTGACGGGTGGGACTTTGCAAGCGTGGGCAACACTTGAGCAAGTGTCCCTCCAAGAAATCGGTTTTCTGACCTTGGTGGGAACAGCGTATACGCTGAAGTTTCTCTGGGCCCCATTGATTGATCGTTACGCCCCGCCATTTTTAGGACGTAGGCGAGGGTGGATGCTCGTGATGCAGGTTTTGCTCGCGCTGGGCATCATGGCAATGGGGTTGATGTCCCCAGGTCAGAGTCTTTTACCGCTTGCCTTGCTGGCGGTCGCTGTGGCTTTTTGTTCCGCGACGCAGGATATCGCTTTTGATGCCTATCGCAGCGATGTTCTGCGCAAAGAAGAGAGAGGAGCGGGTGCTGCCTTGTCTGTGCTGGGCTATCGACTCGCAATGCTGACCTCTGGCGGACTGGCTTTGATTTTGGCGGATCAGTGGCTAGGCTGGGGTTACCCCTATATGTTGATGGGAGCGTTGATGCTGGTGGTCGCGCTCGCCACGCTCTGGGCCCCAGAGCCAGAGGTACCCACGCAGACGCCACGCTCGCTTTCGAGGGCGGTGTTTGAGCCCTTCAAGGAGTTTTTTGGCCGACCCGAAGCCATCACAGTCTTGCTGTTAATTGTCCTCTACAAACTCGGGGACGCGTTCGCGGGCGCGCTTTCGACGACATTTCTTTTGCGCGCTGCGGGCTACTCGGCGACTGAGGTCGGAACGGTCAATAAGCTGCTGGGCTTGACAGCGACGATTGTGGGTGCGCTGACGGGTGGTGCGCTCATGGCGAAATTAGGTTTGTACCGATCGTTGATGTTTTTTGGTTTGCTGCAGGCAATCTCCAATCTTGGCTATTGGGTTATTTCTGTTGGGCCGCATAATGTCTACTTGATGGCCGCAGGTGTGAGCCTTGAGAACTTGTGTGGAGGCATGGGCACGGCTGCGTTTGTCGCCTTGTTGATGGGGTTATGCAACCGAGAGTTTTCTGCCACACAGTTTGCCTTGTTATCTGCGCTGTCTGCAGTAGGCCGTACTTACCTTGCAGGACCGCTAACGCCTCCACTGGTTTTATTTGCTGGATGGCCTACTTTTTTCTTGATCACAGTGGGGATTGCTTTGCCGGGCCTGTTGTTGTTATGGTGGCGTCGCCGCGACATCGAGCGAATCGATGCCGCGGGAGTATGACGGGCTGCATTTAGGCGCGGATAGTTTTAATCTTTCGCTGCGAGTGTAAAGTCGTAATCGATCGTGAATGGTGCGTGATCAGAGAAACGTTCATCTTTGTAAATGCTGGTTGAACGCGCTAGCGCAGCGATCCCAGGCGTGGCGAGTTGATAGTCTAGACGCCAGCCTACGTTCTTGGCCCAGGCCTGCCCACGATTACTCCACCAGGTGTATTGCTCAGGGCTGGGATCGAGGGTTCTAAAGACGTCTACAAAGCCGATTTCTTCTAGGGTATGGGTGACCCAGGCCCGCTCCTCAGGTGTGAAGCCAGAGTTTTTCTGATTTGATTTCCAGTTTTTAAGATCGATTTCCTGATGTGCGATGTTCCAATCAGCACAGATGACGTACTCACGCTGAGTTTTTTTATGATCGTCCATCAAGGCTTGCAACCAGGGGCCAAATTTAGCGAGGAAGCGAAACTTGGCCTCCTGTCGCTCAGGGCCGCTGGAGCCTGAGGGGAGGTAGGCACTGACAACTGTCAAGTTGGACCAGTCTGCACGAATGACACGACCCTCTTGATCAAACTCTGGACAGTCGATTCCAGTGAGCACACGTTCTGGCTGCTGTTTTAAATAAAGACCGACACCGCTGTAGCCTTTTTTTTCGGCGGCACAAAAATGTCCGGTGTAGTCTAGCGGATGTTGGTAGTCGTGCTGAATGTCTACTAGATGTGCTTTGAGTTCCTGAAGACAAAGAATATCCGCCCGATGTGATTTGAGCCACTCAAGTAGGCCTTTGTTGTAGGCGGAGCGAATGCCATTGAGGTTCAGTGAGGTGATGCGCAGCAAGGCAGAACTCCTAGTCGGTGATAATGTACGGGTTTAATGTCGAGTCGAAACAGAAAGGAATGCTATGTCGCTAGATGCTGATCGTCGAGAGTTTGTACAGTTTGCCTTAAAAGAGGGCGTACTGCGCTTTGGTAGTTTTGTGACAAAGTCCGGCCGAACAAGTCCCTACTTTTTTAACGCTGGACTTTTCAATTCCGGAGCCTCTGTCGGCAAGCTTGCCCAATTTTATGCTCAGGCACTGGTGGACTCCAAGTTGCCTTTTGATATGTTGTTTGGGCCCGCCTACAAAGGAATTCCTTTGGCAACATCGACTTCGGTTGCCCTTGCTTCGCACGCAGGACTCCAGGGGCGCGATGTACCCTTCGCCTATAACCGCAAAGAGGCCAAAGATCATGGCGAGGGCGGTGTGCTGGTGGGCGCACCCCTTAAGGGAAAAGTCGTCATCATTGATGATGTGATTACTGCAGGCACCTCGGTGCGTGAGTCTGTTGACATCATTCGTGCGGCGGGTGCGGAGCCTTGTGCAGTGCTAATCGCGATGGATCGTATGGAGCGTGCAGGACCCGATGGCGCACTCTCGCCACATTCGGCTGTCCAAGAAGTGCAGCAGCGCTATGGCTTGCCTGTTGTCAGCATTGCTTCTCTCAATGATATCCTAGCGCTGCTTGACGATAACGCTGAGTTCGCCGAACACCGCGAGGCGGTGTTGGCGTATCGCGCGCGGTACGGCATTTAACTATCTAGCTTTGCCTTCAGGAGGTCATTGACCTGCTGAGGGTTGGCTTTGCCTTTAGCGGCTTTCATAATCTGACCGACCAGTGAATTAAAGGCTTTTTGTTTGCCGGCACGGTACTCCGCCACAATGGCCGGATTGTCCGCGAGCACAGCATCCACCATGGCAGCAATGGCGCTCGAATCACTGATTTGCGTCAGACCTTTGGCCTGAATAATGGCATCGGGATTGCCATCATGCTCGCCAGTCCACATTGCAGCAAAAACGTCTCGGGCAATTTTGTTAGAGATTGTGCCATCAATGATGCGAACTAGAAGTGCTGCGAGCGCAGTTGCCGACACAGGTGATTCAGTGATGTCTTTTTCTTCTCGGTTGAGTGTTGCGGAGACCTCACCCATGATCCAGTTGGCGGCGAGTTTGGCTTGACCCGCAGGTAGGGCCGCATTGACGCTTTCAAAGTAAGCGGCAAGATCGCGGCTGATCGATAACTGAGCGGCATCGATCGGTGCAAGACCAAAAGCTGAGATAAATCGGGCACGCAAGGCTGCAGGCAGTTCAGGCATCGTTTGACGCACGGACTCAATCCAATCCTGAGCAATCACAAGAGGTGGGAGATCTGGATCGGGGAAATAGCGATAGTCATGCGCGTCTTCTTTGCTGCGCATGCTGCGTGTTTCGTCAAGCTCAGAGTCGTATAGGCGAGTTTCTTGGACGACACGGCCGCCGTCCTCGATCAATTCGATTTGGCGTCGTACTTCATATTGAATAGCGCGTTCGAGAAATTTGAAGGAGTTGACGTTTTTGATCTCGCAGCGTGTGCCGAATTCTTGTTGGCCAACGGGGCGAACGGAGACGTTGGCATCGATGCGGAACGAACCTTCTTGCATGTTGCCGTCACAAATACCAAGCCACATCACCAGACTATGCAGGGCTTTTGCATAGGCGACAGCTTCGGCGGCTGAGCGCATTTCTGGCTCAGACACAATCTCAAGCAGGGGGGTGCCCGCGCGGTTGAGGTCGATGCCCGAGGAGGGCTCACCATGCGGACCGACAAAGTCATCGTGCATGGATTTTCCGGCATCCTCTTCGAGGTGGGCGCGGGTCAGATTGACCGTTTTTTCCTGATCGCCTACAAAAAAACTAATGGAGCCGCCTTGCACAACGGGGATCTCAAACTGGCTAATTTGGTAGTTTTTTGGAGAGTCGGGGTAAAAGTAGTTTTTGCGCGCAAAAATAGAACGGTGTGCAATGGTCGCACCCACAGCCAAACCCAAACGAATCGCGCGATCGACCGCTGCGCGGTTCATGACTGGCAGCGAGCCAGGCAGCGCTAAGTCGACTTCGTTAGCCTGTGTATTGGGTAGAGCACCGTAACGAGTGGAGCTACCTGAAAAAATTTTGGTTTGAGTCGAAAGCTGGGTGTGTGTTTCCAGCCCGATCACGATTTCCCATGCCATTATGCTTGCCCCGCAACGCGTTGATGCCAGTCCGTGACTTGCTGAAACTGATGAGCGACCGCCAACAATCGCCCTTCGTCGAAATAGTTGCCAATCACTTGCAAACCGATGGGCAAGGGTTTGCCGGAGGCACCTGTACCAAAACCGCAGGGAATCGACATGCCTGGTAAACCAGCTAGGTTGAGACCCAAGGTGTAAATATCCGCCAGCCAGTCGGCGGTTGGATCATTTTGATTGTGATCGATGGGTTGAGCGACCGTCGGTGTGACAGGGCCCATGATGACATCGCAATGTTGTGTCAGTGCCGCTTGGAAATCATCCACAATCATGCGGCGCAAACGCTGCGCCTGCAAGTAATAGGCATCATAGTAACCATGCGACAGTACGTAGGTTCCGATCAGAATACGGCGCTTGACCTCCGAGCCAAAGCCTTCGGCGCGCGAGCGTGCCGTCATGTCCTCTAGATCCGAGTAGGATGCGCTTCGATGTCCGTAGCGCACACCGTCGTAGCGGGAGAGGTTGCTGGAGGCTTCGGCAGGTGCGATCACATAATAAGCCGGGATGGACAACGCGGTCCTTGGCAAGGAAATATCAACACGTTTTGCACCGAGTTTTTCAAACTGTTTCAGGGCGACCTCGATCGCTTGGGCGACCTCGCTGGACAGCCCTTCCCCAAAGAACTCCCTGGGTACGCCAATACGTAAGCCCTTGAGCGGCTGAGTGGCATTGCTGTGAAAGCTTTTGTCGGCCTCGTTGAACTCATCGCGGATGCGCCCCGGTGCGTT
Organism: Burkholderiaceae bacterium; assembly: GCA_044357955.1. Taxonomy (GTDB): domain Bacteria; phylum Pseudomonadota; class Gammaproteobacteria; order Burkholderiales; family Burkholderiaceae_B; genus Zwartia. The sequence continues at coordinate 13,099 of JBIKOQ010000004.1, forward strand.
AGGGACGCCTTTGCAGTGTTCTGCGCTCGTGGAGTCTTTGTTGTCAAAGCCACTCATCACATCGAGCAGATCAACGAGATCAAGGGCGCTGCTGGCTAAGGGGCCGGCTTGATCGAGGCTTGAGCCATAGGCGATCATGCCGTAACGAGAGACGGCGCCATAGGTGGGTTTAATGCCGGTGACACCACAAAGCGCCGCAGGCTGGCGAACAGAGCCGCCGGTATCCGTACCCGTGGCGGCGATGACGAGCTTGGCCGCCACGGCTGCCGCTGAGGCGCCGGATGAGCCTCCTGGTACGGCAGAGGTATCCCAAGGATTGTGCGTGGGACCAAAAGCAGAGTGTTTATTTCCGGAGCCCATCGCAAACTCATCACAATTGAGTTTGCCGAGGGTGACGCAGCCAGCGGCGCGTAAATTGTGCACAACGGTGGCATCGAAAGGACTCGTATATTGCTTGAGCATATTGCTGCCAGCAGTGCTGCGCCAGCCTTGAGTCACAAAGACATCCTTATGGGCGATAGGCAGACCCGTCAATAGCGTGCCGCGACCGGCGGCCAATAGGTTGTCAGCTTCGCGCGCCTGGGCAAGCGTGAGGTCTGCGTCGATGTGGACGAAAGCATTCAAGCCGGCATGTAACTCAATTTGTCTTAGGCAGTCTTGCGCAAGCTCTGTGGCGCTAAGTTGGCGGCTAGAGAGTGCCTGATGGAGTGCGGCGATGTTTGGATAGCGCTGGAGTGCGTTCGACATGTTATTCGAGGACCTTGGGGACTAGGAACAGACCTTTGGAAGCGCCGGGGGCATTGGCCATCAACGCATCGCGACGCTCGGTCGAGGATATCTCGGTCACCACATCGTCTCTCAGACGGAGATGAACGTCTGAAACGGATGCGAGGGGATGCGCCAAAGGCTCTACACCCTGGGTATCGACCGACTGGAGCGTTTCAATGATGCCAAGTATTTTATTGAGGTCGGTCTGTGCCTGAGTCAGTTGCTCAGGGTTGAGATGAAGCCTTGCCAGGCGGGCGATACGGGCGACTTCTTGGTCTGTGAGGGCCATAAGACAGGTTTAATCCAGTGAAGGTGTCGGCCCGTGACTTTCCGGGCTTGACGAGAGCAAGTTTTGCCGTTGTGAAGGAATTATAAGTTATGATAGAGGGCTAATCGCCGCAAGTTGCGTGTGTCAATTTTCCCTATGGCTGGGCTCTCATGTTCGGATTCCTGCGTAGTTATTTTTCCAGTGATATGGCGATCGATCTCGGTACCGCCAACACCCTCATTTACGTCCGCGGCAAAGGCATCGTTCTCGACGAGCCCTCTGTTGTGGCGATTCGCCACGACGGCGGTCCCGGAGGTAAAAAAATCATCCAAGCCGTTGGTCGCGAAGCCAAGCAAATGCTCGGGCGTGTTCCTGGCAACATCGAGGCGATTCGCCCGATGAAAGACGGTGTGATCGCTGACTTTACAGTGACTGAGCAAATGCTCAAACAATTCATCCGCATGGTTCATCCGCGCAATATGCTGGCACCCAGCCCGCGGATTATTGTTTGCGTGCCTTGCGGCTCAACGCAGGTTGAGCGTCGTGCGATCCGTGAGTCGGCGTTAGGTGCAGGCGCCAGTCGCGTGTATCTGATCGAGGAGCCGATGGCTGCTGCGATTGGTGCCGGTCTGAATGTATCGGATGCGAGTGGCTCCATGGTGGTCGATATTGGCGGTGGTACGACTGAGGTTGCCGTCATCTCCTTGGGTGGCATGGTCTACAAAGGTTCTGTGCGTGTTGGCGGCGACAAATTCGACGAGGCAATCGTCAATTACATCCGTCGCAATTATGGGATGTTGATTGGTGAACCCACCGCCGAGCTCATCAAAAAAGAGATTGGTTCAGCTTTCCCAGGCTCTGAAGTCCGTGAAATTGAAGTCAAAGGCCGCAATTTGGCCGAAGGTGTGCCTCGCAGCTTCACGGTATCTTCTAACGAGATCCTTGAGTCGCTGACGGACCCTCTGAACCAAATCGTGTCTGCGGTCAAAATCGCGCTAGAGAACACCCCGCCTGAGCTGGGTGCAGATATTACGGACAAGGGCATCGCGTTGACGGGTGGAGGCGCATTGCTGCGAGACCTTGATCGTCTGCTCCAAGAGGAAACTGGCTTGCCCGTGATCGTTGCAGAGGATCCTTTGACTTGCGTTGTCCGCGGCTGCGGCGATGCTCTCGAGCACCTAGAAAAATTAGGCGCTATATTCATTAACGACTAGTCGGCCTGGCCTTTATGGTGCGGGTGACTTGGTACTGAGCTCTGATGCAACGACACGTCACCCTTCGTCTTTTTCGGCGCGGACCCGCCGCCGAAGTCACCCTGACCTTACTGGTGTTGCTCGCGATCGTCTTGTTATTTACGGATGCGACATGGACTAAAACAAATCCTGTTCGCCAAGCAATCGCAACGACACTGTATCCCTTTCAACGCGCCGTGCTTTTTCCACGTGACATGCTCAAGATGGCCAATGAATGGGTCAACGCGGCAGCGCTGATTAAGTCTGAAAACGAAGCGTTGCAGCGCCAACGTATCACTCTGGCGCAGGTTTCAACGAATGCAGCGCTGCTTTCAGCTGAGAACACACAACTGCGTCGCCTGTTAGGTGTCTTGGAGACTGCTGTCGATCGCCCGACCGTCGTCGTCGAGGTGCTCTATGAGCCGGTCAACGCCTTCACAAGACGTATTGTGTTCAACAAAGGTAGCAGAGCGGGTATCGCCCAAGGCATGCCGGTCATCGATGAAAGCGGTGTGGTCGGTCAAATCACCCGTGTCACGCCAATGTCTTCTGAAGCAGCAATGTTGACCGACGAAATTGTATCGATACCCGTTCAGGTGCTTCGTAATGGTCTTCGACTAATTGCTTTTGGCTCAAGCGCTCCCGGCAAGGTGGAGGTGCGTTACTTTTCCTCGGACGCGGATATTCGAGAGGGCGATCAATTGGTGACCAGTGGTGTAGGGGGAGTATTTCCCGCCGGACTGGCTGTAGGAAGGGTCGACCATGTCGAACGTAATCCTGCCTCGGGTTTTGCTCGCGCGGAGGCTCAGCCCGCATCTCATCCGGAACGCCACAGACATTTTCTGGTCTTACAAGTACCGACTGGCGATGGCTTAACTTCCTTGCCTTCAGCGGCGACCATTTCTACGACGGGGCTTGCGGGTGCGACAGACAAAACCAAGTAACTACGAGGTCATGAAGCCACGTTCAAAAAGACCACCCATGCCGATGGCCCATGACGTCGGCCCTGAGTCTGTCGAGACAACTTCAGGGGTTGGATATGTATGGGCCACGATGCTGCTGGTCTGGGTCTTGTCCTTGTTACCTTGGCGCGTCTGGCATGCCGCTCCAGAGTTACTGCTACTTGTGATTACTTTTTGGTCCTTGCACGACTCTCGACGTGTTGGAATGTTGGTGGCTTTTTTATTTGGCTTGACGCTCGACGTGCACGATGTAGGACCACTGGGATTACAGGCGCTGATGTTCGTCTTGACCGTTTATGGGGCACAAGCTATGCAGCGTCGCGTGTTGCGCTTTGACTTGCTCCAGCAAAGTATCCATTTGTTGCCTGTTTTTGTGGGCGCCAAGCTTGTGACAGTTTTAATCGGTTCATTTTTGGTGAGTGCATGGCCCGGATGGTCTTGGTTGTTTAGCGCTCTTTTGACCACAGCATGCTGGCCATTGGTGAGTTGGTTGCTTTTGTTACCTCAGCATCGTTTGGATGATGCTGAAGGTGGCTCTACGTGAGTCTGCTAAACGATGTTTGACTTCAAGCAAACAGATCA
>JBIKOQ010000005.1:0-16837 GCA_044357955.1 Burkholderiaceae bacterium
GCCTATACGGCTCTTGAACAGCTGTCTGAAGCGGGCATGATCGTCATCCCGATCACGGGACGGCCCGCCGGTTGGTGTGACCATATTGCCAGGATGTGGCCCGTTTTTGCCGTCGTGGGTGAAAACGGTGCTTTTTATATGCGCTACGACCGTCTCGCTAAAAAAATGATCACCCATCACTTTGCCGAGGCTGCGCAACGACGGCTTAATCGCCAAAAATTGAATGAACTCTCGACGCGTATTCTTAGCACCGTCCCCGGTTGCGGACTGGCCTCCGATCAACACTACCGCGAGGCTGATTTAGCGATTGATTTTTGTGAGGATGTCCCCCCTTTAAATGAATTCGAGGTACAAAGGATCGTGGGTCTGTTTCAACAGGCTGGCGCGCAAGCCAAAGTCAGTTCGATTCACGTGAACGGTTGGTTCGGGAACTATGACAAACTGTCCATGACCCAGACCTTGTTTAGACGCGAATGCGGACTCAACCTCCAGGAGCAATTGGGAACCACTCTTTTTATCGGCGACTCCCCTAACGATGAGCCCATGTTCGAATTTTTCGATTTATCCATCGGTGTCGCCAATATTCAAAGCCAGCTTCACCGCTTAAAGCACCCTCCGAAGTTTGTGACACCCTCAAAAGGTGGCGAAGGTTTTGTTGATATGGCTCAATACATCTTAAGAGCGAAAGGTTTAAAACAATAGCGTTCTTGCAGCGGTTCAGCATCAGTATTTAAGGGTATTTTTCTGGAAGGATGGCAATGTCAGAACAAGAGCTCAAGCTTAACGTGCCCGTCGATGCGCAAGCGCGCGTCGAGCAAGCCGTTAAGCGCGCTAAATTTTCTGAAATTCAGCTCAGAGCCCTCTATTTCGACACACCTTCTCGGGCTCTTGCGCGCGCGCGAATTTCACTCAGGCTCCGACTTGAGGGCAACCAATGGGTGCAAACACTCAAAATGCCCGGCGAACACAGCCTCTCCCGTATTGAGATCAATCAAGACCGGCCAGATGCGACCTTGGACTTGGCTATCTATGCAGGCACTCCCACCGAGGATGTACTGTCGGGCCTGACCGAAGCCTTGCAGGTGTGTTACGAAACGGATGTGCAAAGACTGTTGCGCAATATCCGTACGCGCTCGGGCGTGGTTGAGCTTGCTTTTGATCGCGGCTGGTTACGGGCAGGCACCTTGCAACTCCCCATTTCAGAAGTCGAGTTTGAACTCAAACGCGGAAAACTTGAGGCAGTTTTTGAAATCGGTCGAACATGGCAACAGAGATTCGGTCTGATTCTCGACTTTCGAAGCAAGGCCGAGCGTGGTGACCGTCTCGCGCAACTTGCCCAAACACTCACAACGCTTGAGGCGCAAGACACCAGCGATACCGCTTCAATCGAGCAACAAGCGCAAGACAGGGCGCAACAGGTGGCTGACTTTTGGAAGCCCCGAAGCGCGGCGTCGATTGACTTGGCGACGGTGATTAAAGAGCGTGATGCGGCTCAAGTGCTGGCAGCAGTCACGAGTGAATGCCTCGAGCATATTGTGCGCAATACCGCGGTACTGTGCGAGGTCGACACGGCAGGGGTTTGTCGAGCAGCCACGCCTGAGCACGTGCATCAACTGCGTGTAGGCATCCGCAGACTTCGCTCGGCCTGGTCATTTTTTGATGGACTGACTGAGCTTCCTAGTCCCGAGCATCGTCAGAAAATCAAGTCGTATTTTTCTCAACTCGGTGGCACGCGAGACGAGGATGTCCTCAAAGAATCCATCCTTCCTTTGCTTGCCGTCGCTGGCCTGCCCCCCTTAGTCTTACCAACATCGCCCCATCAGGATTCAAGCGCACAAAACGTGGCGAGCACGGACTTTCAATCTTGGCTGCTCGATACGCTCGGGCAATGCACCATCCCTGCGATCACCACAGACGCCTTGATAGGACCGGCAGCTGCGACCATCCACGCCTCTAGCACTGATTTTGAATTTCCTCGCGCAATCCGATACGAACGCTTGCCTGCGCTCAAGCCTCTCTTGATCAAAAAACTAAAAAAATGGCATCAACAGATTGTGCGAAACGGTTTGGTTTTTCAAACGCTTGACATTGAGCAACAACATGCGCTGCGTAAAAAATCTAAACGACTGCGCTACGCCTTGCAGTTTTGCGAGTCTCTTTTTCCCGAATCAAACTTGTCCATCTATCGCAAGCCATTGGCTAATGTTCAAGATATTTTGGGTGAAATGAATGATCTGTATGTTGCACAACCACTTTTCGAATCGCTCAAATCAGATCAACCTCAGGCTTGGTTTGCGTGTGGCTGGATCCAGGCGCGCCTTGGGACGCTGACCAAAGAAGCAAGCGAGGCATTCAAGAAATTCGCAGAGACCTCACCCCCCTGGCGTTGAACCTCGGCGCGATACGCTTTTAGCCCACCACCGCCGCCGCAAACTCAGCTGCGACAAAGGGTTGCAGGTCTTCGATTTTTTCACCAACACCGATCCAATACACAGGAACGGGGCGCACACCTTGACTGCCTGCCGCGACTGCGGCCAAGGTGCCACCTTTGGCTGTGCCATCAAGCTTGGTCACAATCAAACCGGTCAGTCCCACGGCGGCATCAAACGCGCGGATTTGCGCCAACACATTTTGGCCTGAATTGCCATCCACCACTAGCAATACCTCGTGCGGCGCGGTGGGGTCAGCTTTGGCAATCACGCGGCGGATTTTCTTGAGCTCATCCATCAAATGCAACTGCGTCGGCAAGCGTCCCGCGGTATCGATCATGACCACATCCATGCCACGCGCGCGACCCGCATGCACGGAGTCAAAAGCCACAGCCGCGGGATCCGCACCTTCCTGTGCGATCACATCGATCTTGTTACGATCACCCCATTCGATCAGTTGTTGCCGAGCCGCCGCACGAAACGTATCACCGGCCGCCAGCAATACACGCGCACCGGAGTGCTGAAGTGCGTAAGCGAGTTTGCCGATCGAGGTCGTTTTGCCCGCACCATTGACGCCTGTGATCATCACGACGAGGGGTTTGACACTTCCCACATCAAAGGGTTTTTCCAGCACTTTTAAATGCTCGGTTAACACCTCGCGCAAGGCCTGTCGCACCCCTTCGGCATCTTCGATGCGATCACGCTTGACGCGTTGACGTAAAGCCCTGAGGAGTTGTTCGGTGGCTTCGACACCCGCATCGGCCATGATGAGCGCGGTTTCGAGCTCTTCAAACAAAGCCTCATCGACGCGCACACCGATAAATAAACTACCGATACTTTGACCGGTTTTAGCGAGCCCGCCTTTGAGGCGTGCGAGCCAAGACGCTTTCTTTTCTTCGCTTTGCTCGGGAATGACCGGCTCTATGATCTCAATCGTCTCAAGTGCGGGTGCAGCCAAAGCAACTCCCGCGGCTGCCACACCTGCCATGCCAACCGTACCTGCCCCACCCAAAGCCGCCCCGAAAGAACTGCGTCTAAACGGCATTTGCACAAGAGGTGTCGTCACCTCAATAGCTGCCGCAGTCGACGCATCCTGAGGTAAAGGCGTCACAGGACTCTGCGTGTCGGGTACGATCACCGTTGCCGTCATTTGATCTTGGCGATGCTCGACCTCGCTTACGGCGAGTGAAGGCGACTGATCTTCAACTGAAGACTCAGTGGGACTTGGTTTTTTCTTGAAGAAGCGAAACATAGTGAAGAAGTATATTCGCATCGTGGCCGGTCAGTTTCGTCGGACCCCGATTGAGGTGATCGACGCAGAGGGTTTGCGACCTACGCCCGACAGAGTGCGCGAAACACTGTTCAACTGGCTAAGTTATTTTTGGGGTGGCGAGTTTTCAGATAAACGTGTACTGGATTTATTTGCCGGAAGCGGCGCGCTGGGCTTTGAAGCCGCCTCCCGAGGGGTCGCACACGTCCAGATGGTGGAACAGCAGCCTCGGGCTGTCGCCGCTTTGCGTGCCCTAAGAGACAAGATTGGCGCCAAAGCCGTGCGTATACACGCTGGTGACGCGATGCAGGTCCTTGACAGGCTCGAAGCCGCACGGTTCGATTTGATTTTCATTGACCCCCCTTTTGGCAAAAACTGGCTAGAATCCCTTTGGCCTTTATTGCCTGACTTGTTGGAACCCAATGGTCTTGTTTATATTGAGGCTGAAAAACCGGTTTTAGCCCCGGACGGGTACAGCTTATTGCGCCAAGATCGCGCGGGGGCCGTACACTATCATCTCATTCAAATTGTTGCGCTGCAAAAATGATCACTGCTATTTATCCCGGAACCTTCGACCCCATGACACGCGGCCACGAGGACTTGGTGCGCCGAGCCGCTGGCCTGTTTGATCAGGTTGTGATTGGTGTGGCGCATAGCCGCAAAAAAAGCCCTTTTTTCTCCGTCGACGAGCGCGTAGAAATCGCCCGCGAGGTCTTAAGCCACTACCCTAACGTCAAGGTCGCGAGCTTTGCGGGTTTGCTCAAAGACTTTGTGCGTGAACAAGAAGGTCGTGTCATTGTGCGTGGTTTGCGCGCGGTGTCGGACTTTGAGTATGAGTTTCAAATGGCGGGCATGAATCGCCATCTGCTCCCAGAGGTCGAGACGCTGTTTATGACCCCCTCGGATCAGTATCAATTCATTTCTGGCACGATCGTGCGCGAGATCGCCGAACTCGGTGGCGATGTCAGCAAGTTTGTATTTCCCTCTGTCGAGCGCTGGCTGCAAGCCAAGGCCAAAGAGCGCCGCGAACAAAGTGCGGCGACTAACAAGGTTTAAGCATGGCTCTTCGAATCACTGATGAATGCATCAATTGCGACGTGTGCGAGCCACAATGTCCCAATGATGCCATTTCAATGGGTGAATCGATTTACATCATCAATCCAGATGCCTGCACTGAGTGTGTGGGGCATCACGATGAGCCTCAATGTAAAGTTGTCTGCCCGGTCGACTGCATTGAATTGCATCCTCAATGGCAAGAGGGCCAGGATGCCCTGATGGCCAAGTATCACAAGCTCACGGACGCCAAATCCGTCAAAGCTTAGGTTTGGACGTTGGCTTTGGCTTAGCCTTGAGGCCACACCACCGGCAGTGCTTCCGGATGCAGCTTGACCAGGCGGCAAGGCTGACCCGTCACATGGGTCATCCATGTTGCGGTCACATCCCCCTCATCCACCACCATCACGGACTGTTGACCGACCTGAACAGTGCGCTTCACACTGTCATCGTCTTCGATCACATCGAGCGGGATGTCCACCCTCAGCATGCCAGGCGCACGCAAGACCAACGCGCCCATCTTGATGTCGGTCGCGACATTTAAAAGCGCAGCGCAACGCTCGGCACTCAGCCAGCGGCCATCGGCATCTACCACAAGCCAGCGCTGGTGATAGTCAGCCGCTTGTTGACGCTCAAGACCCGCACACCCGACAACGGGAAAATAAATGGTGTTCGATGTAGCAGAAGTCATGTTTCGAGAGATCCGTTGTTTAATTTAAACCTGTTTACACTTTAGCCTATCTCAACAAGGAGTCACAACCATGCACATTGACCGACTGGATCATCTCGTCCTGACTGTTGCCAGTCTTGAAAAAACCTGTGATTTTTATGCCAAGGTTCTTGGGTTCGAGGTCATCACCTTTTTAGGGGATCGCAAAGCCCTTGGTTTTGGTCAGCAAAAAATTAATCTTCATCAAATCGACAATACCTACGACCCAAAAGCTTTGCGTCCGACCGCAGGCTCGGGAGACTTGTGTTTGATTGCCTCGACTCCAGTCTCTGTCATCATGCAAGAGCTCTCAGCAGCAGGCGTGCCTGTCGAAATCGGACCTGTTGAGCGCACAGGGGCGAAGGGAAAAATACTTTCTGTCTATATCCGCGACCCAGATCAAAACCTCATTGAAATTTCAAATTACATCACCTAGGGTTTCTCCCACCTAACTCTTTCTTGACAGGCACTGAGCCTAATCGTCATAGTGCGTTATAAAGAAAAAAATAGTCGTTTTATCAATTATAAAAAATATCAACATCTGGAGACAACATGAGCACAAAGTACACCCAAAGTTTGGCTGGCGCTTCGCGTCGTAAATTGCTGAAAGGCGCAGCCGCCACCGCTGGCATCGCAGCACTCGGTCTGCCTGCGATTTCACTTGCACAGAACAAGCCCATCCGCATCGGTATGCCGACCATTCTGTCTGGTCGCGTTGCGATGCTCGGCGTTTCGTCACGTAATGCAGTGATGATGGAGGTTGAAAAATTTAACGCCGCTGGCGGCTTGAACGGTCGCATGATCGAAATGGTCGTGCGTGACTCCAAGGGTCAGCCACAAGAAGCCGCACGTGTCGCACGTGAATTGGTGACGGGTGATAATTGCGAAATCATTTGGGATGCCGAAGCCTCCTCCGGCGCATTTGCTATCCATGAAGTAGCAAGAGATTTGGGCGTATTGGTGGTGCACACCTGCGCTGAAACCTCTTCTTTGACGGCCGACCCAAAACTGCGCGTACCAACAGCGTTCCGCTGCGCGCGTCAAGGTATTCACGATGCCATCGTAGGGGGTGTGTATGGCGCCGAAGTCGCAAAGAAGCTCAAACTGAATCGCTGGATGAGTATTTCCCCAGACTATGCCTATGGCCGCGATACGACTGCGGAGTATTTTGAATATCTCAAAATTTTCAATAAAGATATCGAAATAGTCGGTCAGGTCTGGCCAAAACTTTTCCAGGCGGACTACAGCGAAAACATCACACGTATGGTGCAAGGTAAACCACAAGCGGTTTACTCCTGCTTGTGGGGTGGCGATATGACCTCGTTCATTGACCAGTCCAGCATCTATGCATTATTCAAAGACAAGCAATTTTTCTCGCCCAACTTGGCTGAATATGCGGTGTTGACTGCGGTTAAAAACGTTCCGCCCAATATGCATTCAGGCAATCGTTATTTGCGCAGTTTCCCTGATACGGCTGCAAACGCGGCCTGGTCTGATGCCTATCGCGCAAAATTCAAAGAGCTTGCACTGAACTGGTCTTGGCAAAATGCTGCTGGCATCGGTTTCTTGACCGCCGCCATGAAAAAAGCCAACAGCTCAGATGGTAAGAAAATCGCTGAAGCGATGCGTGGCCTGAAGATAGATTCGCCCTTCGGCGCAGATGGCACACTCACGATGCGCGCCGACGATCATACGGTCGTTAACTATGCGATCGGCTATGGTTCGCTCACCAACAAAGAGCCCTTCATGACCAACCAAGTCAATGGCAGCTGGAAGCAAATTTACGAACTTGAATCCGAGTGGAAGAAACGTAAAGGCTGGGCATAACCTTTTGCCTGATTGTTAGTGGCACAGGAGTCTCTGGCGCTTGAATAGGCCGAGACTCTTGCTGTTCATTACGCCTGACACCGATTTTATTTTTAGCTCTCGGAGACATCTTTGGATCCCACCGCCCTGTATGAATGCCTGACATCTTTGTCTTGCATTGTGACCCAAACCAGCACTGGGCTGATTGTGGGCTCACTACTGTTTCTCGTTGCCGCCGGCCTGACCTTAATTTTCGGGGTACTGAAAGTCATCAACTTTGCGCATGGCTCGCTGTATATGCTGGGTGCCTATATGGCCTTGACAGCGTTTCGCATCACAGACAGCTATATCCTGTCCGCAGTGATAGCTGGCGCGGGCGTCGGATTATTTAGTTTGTTCTTTGAGCGCTTTTTCATGCGCAAAGTCTACAACGCTGACGTTTTGCTTCAGTTACTTGTTTGCTATGCCTTCATTCTGATTCTGGATGATGCAGTTAAAATCATCTGGGGCCACGAGTTCCAGTCCATGGGGATGCCTGCGGCCTTCCAGGCGCCACCCTTATTCATCGCGGGCGGAATTGTCCCGGTCTTTTACCTTTTCATGTTTAGTGCAGCTGCAGTCATTGGTCTTGTGATGTGGTACGTGATGACGCGCACCCGCATCGGCAAGGTCGTGCGCGCAGCGGCGCACAACCCTACGATGACGTCTGCGCTCGGACTGAATACCACCTGGATTTACGCAGGCGTCTTTGCGTTTGGCGGCGCCCTAGCAGGTCTTGCAGGCGCGCTCGCGGCGCCAGTGCGCTCCATGTCTCCTGGCATGGGCTTTTCGATTTTGATCGAATCCTTCATCGTGACCGTGATCGGCGGCATGGGCTCAATTAGTGGCGCTCTTGTAGGTGCCCTGCTGATTGGTCTGGTGCGCTCGTTTGGCTCAATCGGCTTCCCTCTTTTTGTCGAAGGCATCATGTTCCTGGCCATGGCCCTGATTCTCGTGCTCAAGCCTAGCGGTCTGCTTGGCAAGGAGCCGCGCTGATGAACTCCTCCTTGACCTTTAATAAAGAACTCCTCCTGGCAATCGCAGGCCTGGCGATATTGATCGTGATCCCGTTTATTTTTCCCAGCCGAGTCGCGTTGGATTTTGTGATTCGCCTGGCCGCCTTTGGTTTGTTTGCCACCTCGCTCAATATTTTGGTGGGTTATGGCGGCATGGTGTCTTTTGGACACGCCATGTTTTTTGGCGGCGGGGCCTATGCCTTTGGTCTACTAATGCAAAAAGGAGGCGCCTCTATTCCGGTTGCCATTGTCGGTGCAGTAGTCTTTTGCGCCTTACTTGGTTTGGTGGTGGGTGCGATTTGCGTGCGTCTCAAAGAGATTTACTTCTCATTTTTGACGCTTGCCTTTCAGATGTTAATCCATAGCATCATCATCACCTGGACATCGCTCACTGGCGGCGATCAAGGCCTGATGGGAGGTATTCCGCGCGTTTGGGGCAGCATTAACTTAGCCGATGTGCAAACGCTCTATTGGTTCTCCTGCATCGTTGGCGTGCTTTGTCTATTTTTAATGCGCTATATCTTGCAGTCACCTTTTGGTTACACGCTCAGAATGGTGCGCGACAACGCGGATCGCGCCAAGTTTCTTGGCATCGATGTCTGGCGTGTTCGCCTCTATGCTTTCATTCTCGCGAGCTGCTTCGCAGGGGTGGGCGGAATCATCATGGCGCTATTTGTCTCTGGTGCTTATCCTGAGTTTAGCTACTGGACCATGTCTGGAGAAGCAGTCTTCATGATTCTGATGGGCGGTCTGCATATCTTCATCGGACCCGTGGTTGGTGCGGGTCTTTTGATGGTCTTTAACGACATCATCACTCGGACAACGGAGTACCACGGACTCGCGCTCGGTGTGATTGTGCTGATTTTCGCACTCGGCTTTAAGCGCGGTATCGCAGACTTCGCGGTGCAAATTTATCAGTTCTTGTTCAAACGAGGAGTACGTTCATGAGTCGCCCAAACATCACTGTAGTCACCGGTGGTTCGAGCGGTATCGGTGCAGCTTGTGTGCGACACCTGGCCAAGCGCGGCGATCATGTCATCTCGCTTGATCTGCCTGGCACCTGGTCCGAAGAAAAAATGCGCACTATGGGTGTGACGGCCTATGCCTGCAATGTGACAGACGATGATGGCATGCGTGAGACGGCAGCCATGATTGAAGCCAAACACGGCCCTGTCACGGCGCTTGTGAACAGCGCGGGGATTTTGCAAAACCGTCTGTCGCCAGACTTGCTCACCATGACGGAATGGGATCGTGTCGTGGATATCGATCAACGTGGGACCTATCTGGCCTGCGCGATCTATGGTTCGCGTATGGTCGAATTAGGGGGTGGTGCGATCGTTAATATTGCCTCCATCACGTCCTTGCGTTCTTCGCCACTGCATGCCTACGGTCCAGCCAAAGCCGCTGTCGCCGCCATGACTGCGTGTCTCGCTGCAGAATGGGGTCGCTCCGGCGTCCGTGTCAATGCGATCTCTCCCGGGTATGTGTTGACCGAGGCCTTGCAGGCTGCGATTGATCGCAATGATCGCAACCCGGAGGACCTCACTTCTCAAGCCGCGATGGGGCGCATGGTCACGACCGATGAAATTGCTGACTCCGTTGGCTTTTTATTGTCTCCCGCTGCTAAAGCAATCACGGGCATCAATCTGCCTGTCGACGCAGGCTGGCTCGCAGGCTCGACGTGGCAAACCTACGGTGGCGTACCCAAATCCCGTCACAAAAAAACGGATGGAGCGCACTGATGCTCAAGATTGAACACCTGAACAAATCCTTTGGTGGCGTCGTCGCGACCTCGGACGTCTCGATTCATTTCAAAACCGAATCACTGAGCGCAGTGATTGGACCGAACGGCGCAGGTAAGACGACTTTTTTTAATCTGATCTCCGGTGCCTTGATTCCGGATTCTGGTCGCATCATTCTGGATGGAGAGGACATCACGGGTCAGCCTAGCAGCGAGATTGTGCGTAAAGGCATTGGTCGTGCATTTCAGGTGGCCAAGCTTTTCAAAACCTTGACCGTCGAAGAGTCCTTGCGTGGCGCACTCATGTCGCCGCTCGGTAAGTCTGCACAGATGTACGGCCGTTTTCCGCTGCAACAAACGCGAGATCGTGCCTACGAAGTCATGGAACAACTCGGCCTGCATACCAAGGCTGATGTCATCAGTGGCAACCTGTCCCATGGCGATCAAAAGCTTCTGGACATGGCGCTCGCCCTCGTCTTGCGTCCCAAAGTCTTGCTGCTCGATGAACCTGTCGCCGGCATGGGGCCCGAAGAGCGCGAGCAAATGATTGAAACCGTTTACAGCCTTTGGAAAAAAGGCGGACTCACCGTTGTGTTGATTGAGCACGACATGGAAATCGTTTTCAGGATTTCACAACATATCCATGTGCTGTCTTATGGCAAAGTCTTGGCCGAAGGCAATGCCGACCAGATCAGAAACAACCCCGCCGTCATTGAAGCCTATTTGGGCACGCCTCGGGAGGCACACGCATGAGTCAGCAGGTGTTGAAAGTCGAACAAATCAATGTGTTCTACGGGACGAGTCAAGCACTGTTTAACTTATCCTTTGATGTTCAAAAGGGTGAAACGCTTGCCTTGCTTGGCCGTAATGGTGCGGGCAAGAGCACCACAATGAAATCTGTCGCGGGTGTGATCCCCGCAAAAAGTGGTCAGATCAAGCTCCACGACCAATCCATCCAGGGACGCTCAGCCCATTTGATTGCGCGCGCGGGGGTTGGTTATGTCCCGGAAGACCGTCAAATTTTTCCTGATTTAACGGTTGAAGAAAATCTAGAGATTGCCATTAAACGTGGCGCCAATGGCGAAGATGACTGGAGCATTGAGCGTGTATACGAAATGCTCCCTTTGCTTAAACCGTTACATGAGCGCATGGGCGGACAGCTCTCGGGGGGTGAACAACAAATGCTCACCGTAGGTCGCTCCTTGATGGGTAATCCGGACGTCTTGTTGCTCGACGAGCCCAGCGAAGGTCTTGCACCCATCATGGTACAAAAAATTGGCGATCTGATTCAATCTTTGCGAGAGATGGGTAAAACAATCGTACTCGCCGAGCAGAATTTGCATTTCTGTCTTGGGCTGGCCGACCGCGCAGTTGTGATCGACAAAGGCACCGATGTATTTGTTGGCACCATCACAGAGCTCAACGACAACGCGGATATCAAGCAACGTTATTTGTCCGTGTAAGGTCTGCGCATTCATTATTGGAGCGGTCATGTTCATTTCAAGTGAAAACGCTTCTCAGGCCTTTGACCTCTCCAATACGCATATGCTCATCACCGGCGCTGCCGGTGGCATCGGCGCAGCAACAGCGAGGCTCTGCAGCCAGCTTGGCGCGAGCCTAGTGCTGACAGATCTTGAAAAGAATAAACCAGCGCTTGAGCAACTTGCCCATTCACTCAAAGGAGGGCCCGTCGCCGTCGAGGGTTGTGATGTCTCGCAACGCGCGCAAGTCGAAGCACTCGTCGCTCGGCACGCCCCCTTTAACGCGCTTGCAGACACTGCGGGCATCTGCCCTTACGACGACGACTGGCTATCACCAAGCTGGAACGATGTCGAGTTTATGCGGGTCATGCAGGTCAACGTGCTGGGTCCCATCAATCTCGTGCGTGCTGTTTTGCCGGGGATGATGGAACGTAAGCACGGTCGTATCGCACTGTGTGGTTCGATTGCAGGCTGGACCGGCGGTCTGCGTGCCGGACCGCACTATTCTGCGTCAAAAGGCGGCGTCCATGCGCTGGTGCGCTGGTTTGCGCAAAGGGCCGCACCGCATCACGTGACGGTCAATGGTGTTGCACCAGGTCCAATCGAAACCGGCATGACAGCCGGTCATGGCTATGATGCCAACGCCTATCCGATGAAGCGCATGGGACAGCCCGAAGAAATCGCGGGCATGTTGACCTATCTGTGTTCGCCCGCCGCGGGTTTTGTCTCGGGTGCCATCATGGATGTCAATGGCGGCACCCTCATGCGCTAATCGTATTTACTCTCCAAACCCTCTGGAGACAATCACTTCAATGAGGTTGGGGCTACCACTTGCCATCGCCACCTTGAGCACATCGGCAAGCTTGGTCGGATCGGTCACCACCTGTGAAGGCATACCCATGCTTTTCGCCACCCCCGCAAAATCAATCGCTGGATTATCCATATCCATGGCGACAAAATCATCCGTGCCACGCATCGCGAGCAAGCGCTCCTTGATGATGCGATAGCTGCGATTGTTGATGATCACGTAGGTGATGTTGAGCTTTAAGTGTGCAGCGGTCCAAAGCGACTGAATGCTGTACATCGCACTCCCATCGCCAATGGTCGCCACCACAGGTCGCGTGGGCTGCGCGAGCGCCACGCCCACCGCACCGGCCATCCCAAAGCCCAAACCACCGCTGGCCAAGCCGTAATAGGCCTGAGGATTATCCATCGGCAACAGCGCCGAGATCGCAGGCGAGGCCGTCAAGGTTTCATCAACCACGATGACGTCCTTGGGCAAAGCATCCACAATCTGACGCACGAGATAACGCTGATCGATCGGTGTCGTCGAGGCACTCGACTCAAGCTCTGCGTGCATCTTCGCTCGATTGGCAGACCAGTTGCGGATCGCGAGGTCAGACAGTCGCGCTTGCGCCTGTTTAGCTTGCTCGGCTGTGCGCATGCTGCGTAACACGGGCAACAAGGCTAACAACGTTTCCTTGACATCCGCACGCACGGCAGTGGCTGTCGAGTAGTTTTTACCAAGCTCCCACTCACGCTCCGTAATATGCATCACGGGCATTTCAGGTGGCAAAGGCTCGACTGTACTCATGGGTGACATACGCAGTAAATCTGCGCCCAGGCACAACAAGAAATCGTACTGCTCGAGCGTTTGACGGACTTTCTTTTGATTACGCGTGAGGTCACCCATGCACGTGGGATGCGAGGAAGGATAGCGCGCGTTGTAAGGCACCGACTCCTGATACACCGCCGCACCGAGCAACTCGGCCAATTCACACGCCTCGGCGAACATATCGGCATTGGCGATTTCACGGCCGGCGACGATGACGGGCTTTTTTGCAGCCAAAAGTTTTTGCGCTAAATCAGTGAGGGCGCGATCGCTTGGTCGCATACCGGTATCGACCAGCGTCGGAAAGCCAAACTCAATCTCTGCTTCTTCATCAAGCACGGAGCCTGGCAAGCTAATGAAGACGGGTCCCATGGGTGGAGTACGGGCAATTTTGGCGGCACGTCGAATGATGCGTGGTAAATCCTCGATACGCGTGACCTCGAATGCCCACTTCACCAAAGGTGCGGCAATCGGCACCAAAGGCTCATAGAGCAAGGGCTCTTGCAAGCCATAACCGACCTCGTACTGGCCCGCGGTAATCAACAAGGGCGAACCAGAAAACTTGGCGTTATAAATCGCACCCATCGCATGGCCCAAGCCTGGCGCGCAATGGAGGTTACAGGCGACCAGCTGATTAGACGCGCGCGCAAAACCATCCGCCATGCCTACTACGATCGACTCCTGCAGGCCCAAGACATAGGTCAGCTCGGGAAACTGAGGCACCGCCTCCATGATCGCGAGCTCGGTCGTGCCTGGATTACCGAACAGATGGGTCACACCTTCGTCGAGCAAGAGTTTGATAAACGCCTGGCGGCCGGTCATTTTTTGAATCGTCATTTTTTTGTCTCTCCGTGATGCATGCGCATCAATTTTTCTTTGTTGATAGTCTGTTTAAAGACCCGCTAATTTTTGTAACTGCGCCGCATCCAGACCGAGTTTTTTCGCGGTCTCCAGCATTTCATTCCAAGTGGTCTCGTCGACTGGCACACCTTGCGCCAAGCGTTGCGCACGTGTTTCGCGCTCAGGCTCGCCAGCAATGCGAACTTGCTCGCCGCCCGGCTGCGGTGGTGAAGCCTTGACCCACTCGATAAAGGCCTTCATCTCGTGCTCAAAAATTGAACCATCGGCGAGCTTGGCTGGATCAAAAATGATCGAGAGCATACCGTTGATAATGCGACGCTTACCATCCGGTGGTGAATGCGTCGTCATGCCGCCCGCCAAGGCGCCGCCTAAGATTTCGCAAATCAGCGCCAGACCAAAGCCCTTGTGTTCGCCAAAGGTACAGAGCGCACCAAGCGGTGCTTTCACCGCGTAAATAGGATCTGTTGTGGGTCGCCCCTGGTCGTCGATCAGGTAGCCCTCTGGGAGCTGCTCGCCTTTGTTGAGCGCAACACGGGCCTTGCCCTGTGCGATCACGCTCGTTGCAAAATCCAGCAAGATGGGATCCTGGCCGGGCACAGGAATACCGACAGTAAAAGGGTTGGTGCCAAAACGCGCATCCCCACCACCAAACGGCGCCACGATTGGACGAGAAATCACGTTCACAAAATGGATTGAAATCAAGCCCTGCTCAACCGTCATCTCGGCCCACGCGCCAATGCGGCACAAATGATGCGAGTTACCGAGCGCCAAGATACAGCTGCCATGCTCCTTGGCGCGGGCGATACCAAGCTCCATGGCCTGATGGCCGATCGCCTGCCCAAAGCCACACTCGCCATCCAGCCCGATCATGGCGCCATTGTCCATGCGTGTTTGAATGCGTGCGTTCGGCTTGAGGCTCCCCTCTAGATACGCCTCGGCGTAGCGCGGCAGAATTCCTACTCCGTGTGAATCATGACCGGTTAGGTTGGCCTGTATCAAATTTTCCGTGACGAGCTCGATTTCCCGATCATCGCTGCCAAAACCTTTTACTAGATAACGTACCGCAGCGCGCAAGCGCTCGACGGGGATGAGATGCATCTGAGCCATTTAGGGATTCCCTTTTTTGAATATTTTGTTTTGTCGCTACACCGCGGCCAGGCGGTCAACAGTATCAGGAAACTTCGCCACCAGCCGAATTAACAAACTCGCCTGTGCATTAGGCTTGGCACGACCCTGCTCCCAGTTTTCAAGAGTCCGGGGGTTGGTGCGAAGGTAGCCAGCGAAAACCGGTCTGGACATTTGCAAACGCTCGCGTAAAGCGATCAACTCACTCGCTGATATTTCACAGGCTGGTTGAATGCTAACTTCATGCGTACGCAGCGTTTGTTTACCCTTGCGTGCATTTGAAAGGGCATCAAATCCCTCTGTCATTTCCGTAAACAGGTTGCGCTTTTTCATCGTCTTATCTCCAGTTCCGCTTTCAACATACTTTTGAGCGCCTTCTTTTCCTGGGGGCTTAAGTCTTTTAATTCGTCTTTGTCGTACAGGGTAAAAAGCCAAAATTGACTTTCACCATTCCACCAATAATAGATGACCCGCAAGCCTCCCCGCTTCCCTTTACCTCGACGCGGATCACCATAACGAAGCTTTCGTAATCCTCCTGTCCCTTCTATGACATCGCCCGCTTCTGGATTGAGAATCATGGCAGTTTGTAGGCCACGAAATCCCTCGTCATCTAAATAATCGTTACGAAATCGAGCAAAGGCGGGTAATTCAACAAAAAGGGCTTTCATGCATTAATTATACGCAAGTTGCGTATAATTTAAAATAGATTGATTGGGTCCTGTTTGCCTTCAAAGAAATGGTTTACTGCATGCTCATTTAAACTTTAAAAAAGAAATTCAACACATCCCCATCAAGCACAACATACTCCTTCCCTTCGGCGCGCATTTTTCCAGCTCCCTTGGCACCTGACTTGCCCTTTTAAGTAATGTAATCCGCATACGCAATCGTTTGCGCGCGAATGAAACCGCGCTCAAAATCCGTGTGGACCACGCCGGCCGCCTGAGGGGCCGGCGCACCGATTATTATGCCTGCGAAAACTGCATGATTCTCTACCAGTGAGAAGGTTTCGTTGCAGGCTTTTTACGCGTTGCAACCTTGTTTGGCAACAAGGCCTTGAAAAGCTCGTCATCTCGAATATAGGACCTTGTCCAATGCGCAAGAGCAGACAGACCCGTGCTCGCCGGGCGGCCTTTGCGAAGATCGCCTTTGAAGGGTAAAGGCATAATAAGTCCGATTTTCAAAAAAGGAAAATCTTCTAATATTGCTTCAACAACTGGTTCAGCATCCGAGTCATTCGAAACGAGAACCAATTGATCAACCAGTTTCTTGTTGGCATCTCTGTACATTCCCATCGCAAGGTTGACATCTGTTTTTTTCTCTACCAAGCGCCATACTTTCACTTTATTTGATCTGTCAAAAGCTTGTCCATCAATATAAGCCAGCAAGGCAGTGCCATCTTTCTCATACGAATGCGTTCCTAATACTTTAGAAAACACATTAGGATACTTAGCTTCTAGTGCACGATGATAGTCATTTTGAGCTTTCATAGATGCATCTCCATGACGCGCAAATCTTGTCAAAGCAGGTGCAGTGAAAAGCTTGACGGACCTTAACTCTGATCTGGGTTCAATGGATTGAACAATTTGACTAAATAAAGCAACCACATCAAGCCACTTATATTGAGTTCCGCGTAATCGACCGTAATACAAGTTATACCCATCTATATAAATCGCTGTTCTTAATGATTGAGTATGT
>JBIKOQ010000130.1:0-5299 GCA_044357955.1 Burkholderiaceae bacterium
ATATTTTCTATATAAATCAACGGATTGTGATGGGATTCTGGCGGAGAGGGTGGGATTCGAACCCACGGTGGATTTGCACCCACGCCTGATTTCGAGTCAGGTACATTCGACCACTCTGCCACCTCTCCGGCGCGTGCAATTGTGTGGATCAATTGCGGTGTCGCTGACGCTACACCATGGGTCAAGGGCGTTATTCTAGCAGAAACAGGACCGCAAGCCGCTACACTAGAGAGACCAATGTTGCGATGAACCCTGCCATCAACCTTTACGCCGGATGAAGCCATGCTATTTCTACTGTCGCCCGCTAAAAAACTCGACTATGACTCCGCCGTCCAAACTGAAATCCATACCCAGCCTTTGTTTGTCAAAGAAGCGACGCAGCTGATTAAGGTGCTCAAGACCCAGAGCGCCGAGGATGTCGCCGAACTGATGGATTTGAGTCCCGCTTTGGCAAAACTCAACGTTGACCGTTACACCGCTTGGAAGCCAACATTTACTCAGGCCAACGCTCGTCAGGCTGTTCTGGCCTTTAATGGCGATGTCTACGAGGGCCTTGAAGCCGCCACACTCAAGGAAAAAGACCTCGAGTGGGCGCAGGATCACGTCGCGATCTTGAGTGGCCTGTACGGTGTGCTTCGCCCCTTGGACTTAATGCAGCCCTACCGGTTGGAAATGGGCACCAAAATTGCAAACCCTGGTGGTGCCAATCTCTATCAGTTTTGGGCCAAAACGATCGCACCTTACTTGAATGAACGCTTGGCCAAGGACAAAGCCCCGATCATTGTGAATCTGGCTTCCGAGGAGTATTTCAAGTCGGTGGATCAAAAAGTGCTCAAGGCTCGAGTGATTCAGTGCGTGTTTCAGGATGCCAAAGGTCCGACCTGGAAGGTCGTCAGCTTTCACGCCAAACGTGCGCGCGGTCTGATGGCGCGCTTTGCGATTGAAAAGCGTATTACTAAGCCCGAAGGTTTGCAAAAATTTGCGAGTGAAGGCTACGCGTTTGCGCCAGAAGTGTCTACGGAAGACAAACTTGTATTCCGTAGACCCGAATGAAGAGTCTCTCTACAGTGACTTAGTGCATGCTCCAGCCATGGCTGACGACAACCGATTGGCCGGTGAGGGCGCTGCTTTCAAAGCCGGCTAAAAATGCGACTACGTTAGCAACGTCCTCGGTAGTAGTGAATTCACCATCTACGGTGTCTTTGAGCATCACGTTCTTGATGACCTCTGCTTCAGTGATCTTGAGTGCAGCAGCTTGCTCAGGGATTTGCTTGTTGACCAGCGGTGTGCGAACAAAGCCTGGGCAGACTACGTTAGCGCGCACCCCTTTTGGACCGCCTTCTTTGGCGACCACGCGTGCCAGTCCCAAGATGCCGTGTTTGGCCGCGACATAGGCGGCTTTCAAACGTGATGCCTCATGCGAGTGCACCGAACCCATGTAAATGATCGAGCCGCCTTTACCACCTGCGTACATATGTTTGATAGCCGCTTTGGTGGTGAGAAACGAGCCATCGAGGTGAATCGCGATGATTTTTTTCCAGTCGGCAAAAGGAAAGTCTTCGATGGGATGTACGATCTGGATCCCAGCATTAGCCACCAAAATATCGATCCCACCGAATGTCTGAGCGGCCAAATCCGTTCCGGCATTGACTGCGGCTTCGTCGGTGACGTCCATGACGACTCCCATTGCCTTGCCACCCGCTTGCTTGATTTCCTCGGCGACCTTGTCCGCAGCAGCCTGATTCAGATCGGCGATCACGATCGTTGCGCCCTTGCTGGCGAGTTTTAGCGCACACTCGCGACCAATCCCGCTTGCCGCCCCGGTGATCAGCGCAACTTTATTTTGTAGTGACATATCAAACTCCTGAAGGATAGTATGTGTGTCTGGGATACTGTCAGCAGCCATTGTAAAGCTGATGTCATGCATCTTGGTTACGATTGAGTGAATAGATTTAAATCAATATTTCAACTGGAGAGTGCCTTGAAAATCGCCGATATCAAAGCGAATGCCTTTGCGATGCCGTTCGTAAGTCCCTCATATTCAAAGGGGCCATATCACTTCGTGAATCGAGAATTTTTAATCATTTCCTATCGGACAGACGCAAAAAAACTGCGCGAAATGGTACCGGAACCGCTCACTATTGATGATCCCATTGTGAGTTACGAATTCATTCGTATGCCTGACTCCTCTGGCTTTGGTGACTACACAGAATCAGGTCAGGTGATTTCCGTGATCGATGAGCAGGGCCGTCGCGGTGGTTACACGCATATGATGTATCTCGATGACGAGGCACCGATTGCGGGTGGTCGTGAGATTTGGGGTTTCCCCAAAAAACTTGCAAAACCAAAACTTGTCGTCGACTCAGATACCTTGTTAGGAACGCTGGATTACGGGCAAGTTCGTGTTGCCACGGGAACGATGGGCTACAAATATGAAGAGCTTGACCGGGCAGCCGAACAAAAAAAGCTCACAGAGTCGCCAAACTATTTGCTCAAAATTATCCCCCATGTCGATGGCAGTGCTCGCGTCTGCGAGCTGGTTCGTTTTTACTTGCAGGGTGTGAATGTCAAAGGTGCGTGGACCGGACCTGCAAGATTAGAGTTATTTCAGCATGCCTTGGCGCCCGTCGCCGACCTTCCTGTGTTGGAAATTGTCGGCGCCAAGCATTTGGTTTGCGATCTTACTTTGGGGCTGGGCGAGGTCGCTTACGACTACTTGAGGTCTTAGCGGCATCAGAAGGTTGAGCCGCAGAATGCGTGAACTGACCCGATGAACTTCGTTGATGGGTGTGCACATCAAACGTCACGAAGTTTTCCCCCTCTTCAGGCATTGCGAGACACTCTTTGTACTCAAGCGTCTCCTGCATGTCATGCAAGCCTGTGTGCCAATGCTGTTCCATGGTTTCAGCACTGAATTCGTAGTCTTTGTAATGACCCTCGCTGCGTTTGTTTGTGTAAATAAGATGAATCACGTTGTAGCGCGCACCCATCATGTTTCGCATCATTTCATCAAACCATGGATCTTTGGCGCGCACCGCAGGTGGAATACGATCAAGCGTGTCAAACCAGATGCGACGCATTTTTTGCGCCGTATCAACGGCATTGGTGACGGTCCGAGTGCGACTAGAAAATTGGATGTCTTTGAGACGTTCATTCACCTGAAAAATATCAACGGGCAGAGGCCCGCGCGCGCTCCATAAATCGACTTGAAAAACAAGCGTATCTTTACGCGGATTGACACCTAAAACGTATTCAAGCGGAGTGTTGGACACGCAACCGCCGTCCCAGAAGTACTCGCCATCGATCTCGGTAGCTGGAAAACCTGGCGGAAGGGACCCGGAGGCAAGAAAATGTTTGGGTGAGAGCTTGATATCGTTCGAGTCGAAATAAACGAAGTTGCCTGTCTCTACGTTGGTCGCGCCAAGTGAGACGCGCATCTCGCCGCTATTGATGCGATCAAAATCTGCAAAGCGTTCGAGCGTTGCAAGGATCGGGGTCGTATCGTAAAAACTCGTCGTGTCGGGCGAGCCCCCACCGGGCGCCATCGGTCTTGGTTTGAAAAAATTTTCCTGACCCTTCATGATCGCTGACATTGCCGCCATCGAGCCCAGTATGCTGTGTTCAAACCCTTTGAATACATCCCTCCAAGGTGCCATCCACTGCTCAAAGAGTTGAGTGGAGCTCGGGCTAAGCGAATTGTTGAATAGAGGTGGACTGCAAATCGTGTCCCAAAAGCCTTTCAACATCTCAACTCTTTTTTCTGGAGGATTCCCAGCAATGATGGCGCAATTGAGTGCGCCAATAGAAATCCCGGCAATCCAGTTGGGATGGATGCCGGCATTGGCCAGTCCCTCATAAACACCTGCTTGATATGAGCCCAAGGCTCCTCCACCCTGTAGCACAAGTGCGACGCGAGGATAGTCGGGCAGCTTAATGCGGAGTTGAGTCATGAGGACAATCCTTTAGTTGTGGGGGAAGTTTGGATGTGACGATGAATCACTGATATTTCAGCATCAATATTCGTAATCGTTTTTTGTAGTTGCGTGATGGGATATGCAAAATTGGGCGAGCTGCCATCCACAATCGAAGCGGGAATGAGAGGTAACGCTTCAGTTTGGTGTGCGTGCAGATGTGGGATGATTTTATTAAGGTAATCCGTCACAATCGGATTGGGTTGTGGAGATGTCGTGAGCACATGCATGACCGCATTGATTTGAGAGGCCAGCATGTGCGTTTGAATCATCAGATTGTTGAACTCGATCACATGCCACTGACGCGTGCGTGGCTCGAGCATCATGCGATAAAAGGCTTCGGCAAAGTTGCCGAGCGCGACATAGACATTTTTGCGCGCAAGCCGCCAGGCAACCTCAGCACGATGAACATCGCTGTTCTGCGAGTCTTTCTTGTGTGCTTGCAGCGTATCAACATAATGCAACCCTGCTCGCAAATACTCTCGGTTTGCATTGATGGCAGCGCGCGACAAGGAGGGCATGAATTGTGCCTCCCACCATGGCAAGAAGTAACTGCATGCAAAGGAAATCACTGAAGCGATGATCGTATCGATTGCGCGGTCCGTAATGATTGTAGAAGCGCTGGGGTCGACAAAGTGAAAGGCCAGTAGTACGGCATTGGTGTTGAATACCGATGCCATCATGTAATTGAGTTGAAGCAAGCTCCCACCAATAATCGTGGACAACACCATGGCTGCAAAAAGCCACGTATTGTTGTCGGTGCTGTACAACGCGCCCAATGCCACAACACAGCCAATCAAGGTGCCAAACAGTCGCCAGCCGTTTCGTTGGCGCGTCAAGGCAAAGCCAGGTTTCATGATGATGAGAACCGTGAGTAAAATCCAATAGCCTTGAGGTGCAAGTGCCGGCACCAAGTTCCATAAGGCCATCGCACATGCGGCCGCTAACGTAACGCGTAATGCATAGCGACAAATGGGTGAGTCCAGCCTCAAATTACTGGTGATCATTCCCAGACGGTATTTTTCACGAGAAAGAAATTGGCTGAGAGACTGATCCAGCACCGTTGGCTGAATAGCCTCGGTGTTTTTACTCATGTCGGTCAAGTTGATCATGCGCTGCACAGTATTGGCACTGTGGCGTAATCGTCGCAAAATTTCGACACATAGATGGTAGACATCAGGTTCCTGACGCGCGTAACCATTTCGCTCCATTTGATCAATTTCAAATTCCAGGGCGCGGAGTTCAGCCTTCACACTATTGCGCGGGGTAGCGATGCGTTCGCGGGCAATCGCCAGAGCGATTCTGTCCAAGTCAACGGACATTTTTGA
>JBIKOQ010000131.1:0-5258 GCA_044357955.1 Burkholderiaceae bacterium
GTCCTGTCTAGTGCCCTAAAACGATGACTCTTCCATCAACCGCAACCTCTATGTCAAGATTCGCCCTGCAAATGCTGCAAAGCACACGCATGGTTTTTGCTTGCTTGGGAGCGGCTGTTTTAGTGGGTTGTGCTGGGCAAGACGGCTCGGGAAACAGCAAGCGCGCAGGTACTGACTGGCGCAACGCCTCCGACCCGATTGGTGCCTTTGCTATCGGGCCTAAATTTGTGGCGGGTTTGGGTGAGATCGATCATCCGCTGGCCAACCAAGCACTAAATCAACTCGGAATTCGTTACCGTTGGGGTGGCAAATCCCCCGAAACAGGTTTTGACTGCAGTGGACTGGTTGTCTACTCTGCTCAACGATCCTTGGGTTTAAAACTCCCACCGCGCTCGGATGATATCGCCAAGTTTGGTGACAAAATTAACAAAAAAGACCTCCAGGTCGGCGATCTGGTCTTTTTTAATACTTTAGGCACACGTTACTCGCACGTCGGCGTCTATTTAGGCCAAAACAAATTTGTTCATGCTCCAACACGCGGCTCAGTTGTGCGTGTCGAAGACATGACCTTGCGTTACTGGACAGCACGCTACACGGGCGCTCGCCGTCTAGACCCGACCCTGATCGCATCGCGCTGATCCTGGGCAATCACACAAGCCGCATTGCTCGAGAGCCTGTTGCATCGCACACACGGATCGTCTGCATGCAACGACCCTTACCCCAGACTTCAGGGCTGCATTCCTAAACGTTTTCATCACGTTATGGCCTAAAAAATCTGTCAAAAGTATGACGATTTGCGTCCCACTGGGTAGCGCAAGAGTCTTTTTTTGATGGGCGGGATCCCGACCGCTAATGTGATGCGTAATTGAAATATTGTGTCCACGCAGTAAGTCCGGGATATTTCCGAGACGATCGGCACCCACGATCACCGCGCTCAGTGTTGGGTTCGGCGACCCGAGAGCTGTTTTGCGTACTGCGTTGTTGGGGGTCGAACCGCGAGCGTAAGAAGTACTGGGGATTGAAATCATGTCTGCTCCTATAAATGGCAACAGACTAAATGATAATGATTCTTATTTAAATATCAAGCGTAATAATACTCATTCTTGTTTATTTTCAATCAAATTACGGACACGTTCAGCATCTAACTCGGGGTTTAACATTGCAATAAACGTGTAAACATAATCACGCAAAAACACCCCGGACTTGAGCGCGACCTTGGTTGTTTGCTGCCCAAACAAATGCCCAGCGGGCATACTCACCAGATTGCCGTCACGCGCAGGCTCATAGGCCATACCAGCAATAATGCCGATGCCCAAACCTACATCCACATAGGTTTTAATCACGTCCGCATCGATCGCCTCAAGGACCACATCGGGGCGGATGCTTTGCGCCTCAAACGCGCGATCAATCGAAAGTCGCCCTGAAAAAGCCTTGTCGTACGTCACGATCGGATAGCTCGCCAAATGCTCAAGGGTCAGCACAAAGCCTTTTTTCTGAGAAAGCTCAGCCAATGGGTGATCAGGCTTAACGACGACAGCGTGTTCCCAAACATAGCAAGGCATGGTCTCGAGCCCTGGTGTAAGCGCCAAAGACTCCGTGGCGACCGCGAGATCGGCCTGACCACTTAGCACCATGTGCGCCAGTTGGGGCGGACTACCCTCGGCAAGCGACAGATGCACTTTGGGAAAATGTTGACGAAAAGCCGGAATCACTTTGGGCAAGACGTAGCGCGCTTGCGTATGCGTACACGCAATCACCAAACTACCCTCGTCGCGCCTAGCAAACTCATCACTGACTTTTTTGAGATTGTCGATCTCTTGCATGATGCGCTCGACAACCTGCGCCACCGCCTTACCGGGCTTGGTTAAGCCTTTAATTCGCTTGCCATGACGCTCAAAAATCTGGACGCCAAGCTCATCTTCGAATTCAAGGATCGCTTTGGACACCCCGGGCTGTGAAGTAAACAAGCTGCGAGCTGCATCAGTGAGGTTGAAATCTCGGCGAATGGTTTCACGGACGAAACGAAACTGCTGCAAATTCATGTTGAATCTCCTATCAACACGATTATAAGTAATATAGAAAATATTCTAAATAACTTTTTTGAATAAGCTAGTATCTATGTGACAGTTTGTACGTTTGGACCATTTCGCTGACACCGTCAAACCATACGCGGAATTCACCACACAAACAAAACATGCGAGATAATCTAAACATCCACTCTCTCAATCACCTCAAGCTCATCAACAGGCAGGACCTATGGACTTCAGCACGCACGTTACCGTTTCCCCCCACCAAATCAAAACTGCGGCACTCGCGATTGGCGTTTTCTCTGATGGCATTTTGAGCACCACGGCCGACATCATTGATCGCGCCAGCCAAGGCGCCGTTCGTGCGGTTGTAAAAAGCGAATTTCAGGGCCGTGCAGGCTCCACGCTTGTTTTGCGCGATCTGACAGGTGTGACCGCCGCACGTGTTGTCTTGGTGGGTCTCGGCAAACAAGCTGACTACAACGCTAAAACCCAAGCGAGCGCAGAACGCGCCTTTGCGAACCTGTGCGTCCAAGCACGCCTGATCGAAGCCGCATCCAGCATCGCCGGTATCGCTTACGGCTCAAGCACGTCCAGAGACCGCGCCCGCATCGCAGCGAGCTCAGTCGGCGAAGCCACCTATTACTACGATGCGAGTTTCGGAAAACCGGATCTTGAGGCGCGGCCTAAGCTTAAAAAAATCTCCCTCATCGTCGCCAAAACTGACCAAAGCGCGGCAAACGAAGGGCTCAAAGAAGGCGCAGCACTCGCTCAGGGCATGTCACTCGCCCGCACGCTAGGTAATATGCCAGGCAATTTGTGTACCCCCACCTACTTGGGTGACACAGCTAAAAAACTGGGACGTGAATTCAAAAGCATCAAGGTCAGTGTGCTCGATCGTAAACAAATCGAAGCGCTCGGCATGGGATCCTTCTTATCGGTTGCAAAAGGGTCAGCAGAAGCACCTCGCTTTATCGTGATGCACTACAAAGGCAAGGAAGCCGCTAAAAAAGCCGGCAAAGGCGCCAAAGACAAAGGCCCCGTTGTCCTCGTCGGAAAAGGCATTACGTTTGACTCCGGGGGCATCTCCATCAAGCCCGCTGGCACGATGGATGAAATGAAGTTTGATATGTGTGGTGCCGCGAGTGTGCTGGGTACTTTCCGCGCAATCGCAGAGATCGAATTGGCAGGTGAGGTCATCGGACTGATCCCCGCTTGCGAAAACATGCCAAGCGGCACCGCGAACAAACCAGGCGATGTCGTCACCAGCATGTCAGGCCAGACGATCGAGATTCTCAACACTGACGCCGAAGGCCGCTTGGTATTGTGTGATGCGTTGACCTATGCCGAGCGTTTCAAGCCCTCCGCCGTGATCGATATCGCGACCTTAACAGGTGCATGCGTCGTCGCCTTGGGCGGCGTCAATTCAGGTCTGTTTTCAACCGATGACAGCTTGGCTGACGCATTGCTTGCCGCGGGCAAACAGGCACTCGACCCCGCTTGGCGCATGCCTCTGGACGAAGCGTATCAAGATCAACTCAAGTCAAACTTTGCCGACATGGCCAATATCGGTGGCCCCCCAGCCGGAGCGGTCACTGCGGCATGCTTCTTGTCACGCTTTACCAAAGCTTACAGCTGGGCACACCTCGATATCGCTGGAACAGCTTGGCGCGGGGGCAAAGAAAAAGGCTCAACAGCCCGCCCTGTGCCTTTGCTCGTGCAATACCTCATCAATCAGGCCTAAACCACGAACATGGCGCGCATCCATTTCGCCTTCGGTGCCTCAGAACGCATCGCCCAAGCCTGCCAGACCACTTTAAAACAGTACCTGGCAGGTCAAAAAATGGTGGTGTACTGCAGTGATGTCGCCCGGTTGCGTCAATATGATCAAAAGCTTTGGGCTGTCGATGAAGCGGCTTTTGTTCCGCATGTTTGGGCAGACGACCCTTTAGCGACCAAAACTCCCATCGTGCTGGTCGCCAAAGACTTAGGGCTCGCGCTCGAAGGCGTCTCCCCGGACACCTGGTTGCTCAACCTCGATGACAGCTGTCCACCCACCTGCGGGACGCTTGAGCGGGTCTTGGAGATTGTTTCTGAGCAAGCCCAGGATAAAGAGACCGCGCGACAACGCTGGCGTACCTACCAAGCGGCGGGTCACGACCTCAAGTCTTTTTCGCTACAAAGCACCGGTCAGTCCTGAGACCACCACCCAGTCCTGAGACTAAAATATCCCTATTCTTTGCAAGAAATCTAGCCTTTCAGGGAACTGTAAGGTATGCTTTCGGTCATAGACTTTGGACTCAGTCAAATTGGTCGAGTCCTATTTTCGAAAGGAGCTTTAAATGAATGATCCGCGTCCCACACTATCACGCAGCCCTTACCAAACGGGCCCAGCCGAAGTCGTGCGCAACCGGGTTTTGCGCAACACCTACTGGCTGCTGGCGCTTTCACTGATTCCAACCGTCCTCGGTGCCGCCGTGGGCATGTATAGCGGTCTTAACCAAGTCATGGCTGCAAGCCCAGGCATCACAGCGATTGTATTTCTCGCTGGCGCCTTCGGTTTGATGTTTGCGGTCGAGAAAAACAAGGATAACTCACTAGGCGTTGGCCTGTTACTGCTGTTTACCTTCTTCATGGGTCTGATGCTCTCGCGCATGTTGGGCTTTGTGTTGGGAATGAGTAACGGCACTTCCTTAGTGATGTTCGCGTTCGGTGGGACAGCGATTGTGTTCGGCACAATGGCCACACTCGCCACGTCCATCAAGCGCGATCTCTCTGGCCTGAGCAAGTTCATGTTCATCGGCGTAATCGTGCTGTTGCTCGCAAGCGTCGCCAACATCTTCTTGCAAATTCCTGCACTGATGTTGACGGTCTCCGTTCTGGCCATCGTGGTGTTTTCGGCCTTTATGCTGATCGATCTGCAGCGTGTCGTGAATGGCGGCGAGACGAACTATGTGTCAGCAACCTTGGCGATTTACCTCGACGTCTATAACGTCTTTGCAAACTTGCTTGCTATCCTTGGTATTTTTGGCGGCAGTCGCGACTAAGCGACTCACTGCAGTATGCTTTTAGGCCCACTTCGGTGGGCCTTTTCTTTTTCTGTTTTGTTTTAAAGGGAGGCCTACGGTGTATCAAACCGTCAGCGCAGCCAAGCCCAACGCAGAGCGCATCGCATGAACAACGCCCTTGTCTGAGCCCCTTGGAGCGAGTTTGGGCGTTGTGCGATGCGCT
>JBIKOQ010000132.1:0-5247 GCA_044357955.1 Burkholderiaceae bacterium
CCGGAGCCGAGACTGAGCTCGGGAAAGGCCACCACACGTTTAGGATCAAAAAAGCCCACATGACCGAGACCGTCGCAGCTTGGACATGCGCCGACCGGGTTGTTAAAACTAAACAGTCGTGGCTCCAGTTCGGGCAGGCTATGGCTGCAAACTGGACACGCATAGCGACTGGAAAACAGATGTTCCTCGTTGGTGTCCATGTCGAGCGCCACGACGCGGCCCTGCGCCAAGGTCAGTGCTGTTTCAAAACTCTCGGCTAGCCGTTGCTTGCTCTCGGGCTTGATACGCAAGCGGTCGATCACGACATCGATATCGTGCTTTTCGTTTTTGTTGAGCTCGGGCATGCTGTCGAGGTCAACCATTTCTCCATCGACGCGCACGCGCACAAAACCTTGTGCCTGGAGGCTCGCGCACTCATCCTCAAAACTGCCTTTGCGTGTGCGTGCGATGGGCGCCAAGATCGCCAGCCTGCGCTCGGCAGGCCAGTTCAGCACGCTATCGACCATTTGGCTCACGCTTTGTGCGGCCAGCGGCAAACCATGTGAGGGACAATAGGGGGTCCCTACACGCGCAAATAAGAGACGCAAGTAGTCATGAATCTCGGTAATGGTGCCAACCGTTGAGCGCGGATTGTGACCTGCAGCTTTTTGTTCGATCGAAATCGCGGGTGACAAACCCTCGATCAGGTCGACATCCGGTTTATCCATCAGCTGCAAAAACTGTCTGGCGTAAGCCGAGAGACTCTCGACATAGCGACGCTGCCCTTCGGCGTACAAGGTATCAAAGGCGAGCGAGGATTTGCCCGAACCGGACAGTCCCGTGACGACCACGAGCTTGTGCCTGGGCAGGTCCAGAGACACGTTTTTGAGATTGTGGGTGCGTGCACCCCGGATTCGGATTTCGTCCATGACACGTTTTTGAAAGCCAACTTGGTACTATACCGTGCTGGCGCAACAATCGCCGCATAGCCCTTCACTCTGATTCAAGTCCTTGATGTCCGAACCGACGCCTTTATCTCTGACCCCGACCGAACGCCGTGCCAGCATGGCCTTAGCCAGCTTGTTTGCCGCGCGGATGCTCGGCTTGTTTCTGCTGTTGCCCGTCTTTGCCGTGGCGGCACAGGGGCTTAAAGGGGGTCATGATCCCTTGTGGATCGGTGTGGCCTTGGGGATGTATGGTTTGACGCAAGCGTTCATGCAAATCCCTTTTGGTCTGGCCTCGGACCGTTGGGGACGTCGTCCGGTGGTGCTGGCCGGGCTGTGCCTGTTTGTCGCCGGTAGTGTGGTTTGTGCTTTGTCGGACGATATTTTCTGGGTCACGATCGGTCGGGCGATTCAGGGTTCCGGCGCCATTTCTGCTGCCGTGACAGCTTGGCTTGCGGATGCGACCCGACCTGAGGTTCGTACCCGTGCCATGGCCATGGTGGGAGGGTCGATTGGTTTGTCCTTTGCCTTGTCCTTGGTGGTCGCGCCCTTGATTGTGGGTTCGACGGGACTGGCGGGCTTGTTCTGGACGATCGCTCTGCTGGGCATAGTTTGTCTCGCGATTGCTCGTTTTGTGGTACCCGTTGTCGCGCCGACTCCCAAGCCTTTAGAGCCCGCCCGACCAATGCAAGTACTTACTCACGCGGATTTATTGAGACTCAATTTTGGCGTGTTTTGCCTTCACCTGATCCAGATTGCGATGTTTGTCGTGATCCCGCCGCTCTTAATCAAACTGGGAAATCTGGACGCCGCAGAGCTTTGGAAGGTGTATTTACCCGTTATTTTTGGCTCCTTTGTCTTCATGGTGCCCGCGATATTCGTCGCAGAAAAGCATCGCGCCCATCGCGCGATGTTGCGGATGGCCGTTGCAGGCTTGGTAGTTGTCTGTGCCTTTTTGCCTTGGGCGAGTCACAATTTTTATTTGTTGGCATTCGGACTCACTGGATTTTTTGTCATGTTCAACGTGCTCGAGGCTTTACAACCTTCGCTCGTTTCACGCGTCGCGCCGCCTGAGCTCAAGGGCTTGGCTCTTGGCCTCTACAACACCTCGCAGGCCGCAGGTTTGTTTTTAGGCGGGATGTTGGGAGGCGCACTCGCCGTTTTGGGCGGTACGAGCAGTGTATTTTGGGCGTCCTGTGGGCTCGCGGCTTTATGGCTTGTGGTGACTTGGGGTTTAAAGCCGCTTGGACCGAAGCACTAAATAGCTCCGCACAGGCGGCTGTGCGGAGTTGATCACAATTTAATCGGCTTTGATGCCAGAAGCCTTGATCACACGATCCCAACGCTCCATGTCCTTGACCAGAAATTGGCTGAACTCGGCGGGTGTGTCACCGACGGGTTGGGCACCCAGGTCTTTCATGCGCTTGATGACTTCGGGGTTGGCCATGGCTTTTTTGATTGAAGCGTTCAGCTTGTCCACAATGGGTTGTGGGGTGCCGGCTGGTGCCAACATGCCGATCCAAGGCGCTGTTTGTTCAAAGCCTGGAAAGCCAGAGGCGTTCATGGTGGGCACGCCTGGAAACTCAGGCATGGGTTGTGAGGAGCCAACCGCTAAAACACGGATCCGCTTGCTTTCAACATGACCAGCAATGCCAACCATTGGGTAGAACATAAAGGACACGCGGCCTGACATCACTTCGGTCAGTGCAGGTGCATTGCCACGAAACGGAACATGGGTCATTTTGACATTTGCCATGGTGCCCATCATTGCCCCTGCGAGGTGAGCCGAGCCACCATTGCCAGCAGAGCCGTAGCTAATGGCCTCCGGGGCACTTTTAGCCTTGTCGAGTAAGTCTTTGAGATTTTTGTATGGTGAGTCATATGCAGTCACGATGACCAATGGCAAGTTGGCGACTAATGAAATAGGCGCAAAGCTTTTGAGTGGATCGTAATCAGACTTGTCACCCAACAAGAGTTTGTTGACGTTGTGCGAGAGCGAAGCGAACAACACGGTATACCCGTCAGGCTTGGCTTTGGCGACTTCGCGCGTGGCGATCAGGGAGTTGGCGCCGGTACGGTTTTCAACCACAACCGACTGACCCAGATCCGTTGTCATGTGTTGGGCCAAAAGGCGGCCGATCACGTCGGTAGGGCCGCCTGCGGCAAAGCCAATCAGCATTTTGACAGTTTGATTGGGATAGGCGGTGCTCTGTGCCGCGCTTGTCAGAGGCAATGCTGTGGTGAGCGCCAGGCAGGCGCCAAGGATTAATTTTTTCATTTTTCTTCCTGATATGTAATAGTGAGGTGAGCGTAACAGTCCGCTCACCCGTCGCGCTACGCTGCCAAGGGAAAATACCGATCCGCCATGACTTGGCAACGCTTGATAAAGCGGTACTCGTCGGGACCGTAATCGGCGACAGCATTGTGGATCGTGCCCATGTTGTCCCACATCAGCACGTCCCCCGCCGTCCAGCGGTGCTGATATCGAAACTGTGGTTGCAACTGGTGCGCGAATAAAAACTCCAGAATTTCGTCGCTCTCTTGTTTTGGCAACTCATTAATCTGGATCGAATAACCTGGGTTGGCATACAAAATCTTTTCGCCCGTAATCGGATGCGTCAAAAAGATCGGGTGCGAGACAGGCGGTTTGGCTTTCAGTTGCGCTTCCGTCAACGGAGGACGGGTGCAGCCAGGTTGCTTACGCATGTTTTCCCAAAACTTGTTGAAATCATGCAGCACCGTCAAGCCATCAAGCTTTTTCTTGAGCGCTTCGGGCAGGGTGACATAGGCCGCGCGCATATTTGAAAACTCAGTGCCGCCTAGCGGCTGACCATCGCGATGCGGAATTTCAAGGCCATACAACACATTGGTAAAGGCGATCATCTTGCTATAAGACATATCGGTGTGCCAGTCTTGTCCCGCATCTCCGAGTCCGATCGGCTTACCGTCGACTTTTTTATTGGACAGGATCATGACCTCGGGATGACCGGGTTCCTGATACATATTAGCGACGTTCACTTCAAGGGTGCCAAACTTGCTGCTGAATTCTTTGAGCTGTTGGCCGGTTAAGTTCTGCTTTTTGAAACACAACACGCCAAATTGACCCAAGAGGCCTTCGATTTTTTTGTAATGTTCGTGGGAAAGTGGCTGAGAAATATCAAACCCCTCAACGCGCGCGCCGAGACCTTGTCCGCTAGGTGTCACTTGCATGATGGCTCCATATTTTTATGTTTTTACGTTCCATAAGTCTAGCGGTTTAGCGCCGCACAGAATAGCGTTGAATTGTGAAATGAGTGTTCTCAAAATGGAAACAATCATCGTACAATCCTAGAAATTATGGACAAACTCAAAGCGATCGAGGTTTTTATCGAGGTGGCACAGGGCCTGAGCTTTTCGGGCGCAGCTCAGCGCCTTGGTATGGCCAAAGGCAACGTGACCAAGCATATCGCCTGGCTAGAACAGTCCTTGGGTGTTCAGCTGCTGACCCGAACAACCAAAAGCGTGAGCCTGACAGAGTCCGGACTATCCTTGCTTGAGAACGGTCGTGAGCTGCTTGACCGGGTCGACAACATCGATGCCGCGGTCCGACAGTCTGTCAAAGAGCCCAAGGGCATGCTCAGGCTTGGGGCGCCGCCCTCGTTCGGTGCGTTTCATTTAGTCCCGATCATTACGGCGTTTTCCTCAGCGCATCCCGACATCCAGGCGGTGCTTTATCTGGACGATGGACGCACGGACCTCGTTGCCGAAGGGCTGGATATGTCGGTGCGGATTGCGACCTCGCTCAAGGACACCTCACAAGTGGCGCAGCGCCTTGCGGTGGTGCCACAGTTACTGGTTGCTTCGCCTGACTATCTAAACCGCCGTGGGATGCCGCTGACGATCGCGGATCTTGCCAAACATGAATGCATGGTGCATGCCCTGAAGTCTCCCACGAATATCTGGACGTTTATGGGCGAGGCACAAGGAAAAGAGACGATCGGAAAAACGGCGGTCCGCGTGCATGGGTCGATTCGGGCTAATTATGGCGAGCCGTTACGCCATGCCGCCTTGCTCGGCCACGGGATTTCCATGCACCCTACTTATATGGTGATGCAGGATCTCCAAGAGGGCCGTTTGGTCAGTGTTTTGCCGCAGTTTCGCCCCGTAGGGGTTGATATTTATGCGGTTTTCCCCAGCCGAAAAAACCTGCCTGTCCGCGTGCGGACATTTTTAGACTTTTTAAGACAATGGTTTGCCGCCGCAGACTGGCATGCCTATCAAAACGTGCCGTAAACTGTCTGTAATGCGTAGTTTTGCGTCTAGCGCTGAATGATCAGTTAGGCGA
>JBIKOQ010000133.1:0-5240 GCA_044357955.1 Burkholderiaceae bacterium
GGGCTCTGCGTCGCTGCAGCTCGGTGGTTAGTGACCTTTGCGCCGACGGCCGCTGGCAGCGGCGTTCAACACGTCGAAGCAGTGATGCGCGAAGAAGCCACGCCGGCCAGCTTCCGCGTCCTTCCCATCAAGTTCTTAGGTGGGCTTCTTGCCATGATCCCTGGACTCGCGCTGGGGCGCGAGGGTCCGACGATTCAAATGGCCGCCGTCATTGGTACTCAATGCGGAAAGTGGTTCGGCTTTGCGCGCGGCGATCGCTCTTTACTCTACACCGCCATCGCAGGCTCTGGCCTGTCTGTCGCGTTTAATGCCCCTCTCGCAGGCGTTGCTTTCGTCATCGAAGAGGTTGCGCACCGCATCACGATGCGCAGACTCCTAGCCACGCTGATCGCCGTGGCAACCGCTATTACGGTCTATCGCGCCTATTTCGGCAACGATGTGGAGTTCGACGTCGCCCAGCTTTTGCCTGGCACCATACCCGAGCTCATCGCTTATGGACTATTGGGCGCCTGGATCGGCACGCTTGGCGTGATGTACAACAAAAGCGTTCTTTTGGGACTCAATCTTTTCAGCAATCTCGCCCCAAAATCTTCACCTATTCTTAAAGCCGGCGTCGTCGGTGCTTTGATAGGATTGGTCGCCTACTGGCAACCTCACTGGGTCGGTGCAGGCGAAACACAGGTCAATGCGGTACTGGCGGGTCAGCTCAGTCTCAACGCCCTCATCATCCTACTGCTGGTGCGCTGGATCCTGGGTCCACTTTCTTATTCCATGAGTACGCCAGGCGGTTTATTTGCACCCTTGCTTCTTGTCGGCGCAACCTCAGGCGCACTCTTTGCGACAAGCATCAACTTTATCGTGACAGGACCGTTTGTGCTGGACCCGATCGCCTTTGCGCTCGTTGGCATGGCAGCTTTTTTTACTGCAGTCGTCCGCGCACCTGTTACAGGCGTTCTATTGGTCATCGAAATGAGCGGCAGCGTCACACTCGTCGCTCCGCTGATCATGGCGAGTGTGGCAGCGTGCTTAGTCGCAAATCTGATGCACGGTGAGCCGATCTATGACTCGCTGCGCGGCAGAATGAATACACACTCTTAAGCATCATTGAACTTAAATATTTTTGAAATCAGGAACAGCCGTCCCAATCATGGCGTCACGCGTGACAAGCGCCTCAAGCTGAGCTTCTGTGAGGTGATCTGTTCCCTCAGGGCGAAGAGGTAGGACCAAATAGCGAACGTCCGCCGTACTGTCTGCTACCCTAATTTCAGTGGTGCTAGAAATTTGAGTTCCAAACTCTTCGAGAACAACACGTGGCTCGACGACGACTCTTGAACGATACTCTGTCGATTTATACCAAGCAGGCGGTATTCCCAACAACATACGCGGATAACAAGAGCAAAGCGTACACACAACAAGATGATGGAGATCAGGCGTGTTTTCTAAAACAACTAACTCCAAGGGAGTGTTGATCGAGAGATCAAAAGTTTTATTAATCGTTTCTAGTGGCTTGGCAAGCAAAGCCTTCTTAAAAGCCGGATCTGTCCATGCCTTGGCGACAACCTTTGCTCCTAGAGCAGGCGTTCGGCTGTCCTGTACGTCAATTTGCTGAGCAATTTGCGCCGCAGTAATAATGCCCTTTTCATTCAAGAGCTCCCTCAAAGCCTGTTCAAGGTAACGATCCTCACTCAGAGGCTCATGATCCGACTCAATGGGATGATGATCATGATCATGGTCGTGGTCGTGGTCGTGGTCGTGGTCGTGATGATGGCTGTGATCGGGATGCTTAGGGTGGGTCATACTACTGCTCCTTGCTTGGTGTTAACCAATGTTCATAAAGATCAGCCATGACACTATCAAGGTCCGAGCCTTTATATTGATCCCAAATACTGCTTTGTTTGAAGCGGACGCGATAAAGCCACGCTTTTGGAAGTCCAGGCTTATGAAAGGCCAAAAGAGAAGGATTATGATAATGACCGATCAGTTCGACCACTTCGCCCGAAATGCCTCGAATATATGTCGGTGTACGACAATGCGCCTCAGGGGGCCCAAGTTTGACGACAACCTGATCCCCCACCCTAAAATTTGGTTTTGGTGCGCCTGCGTGGTGGTCACTCATGACGTTAACTCCCTCTTTTTTTAATCGCCTCAATGCGCTCAATAATCTCGGTTTCTGATAACACGCCTTGTTCAATCAGCAATTGACGAATAGCCTTTAGCCATTTTTCATAATAACCACGCTTGGTATAGTCATCCGCAGTATTTTCCTCGATCGCACGCCTTAAGGCATCTACTGAAAACGCGTGCACTTTAGGGCTCGTCAATAACATCAACATCGCATCAATGCGTTTTTCATAAAATGTCGGATCATGTTCTTCATGATCGATCGGTGCACTTTGAAGTCCTCCAACATCGTTCACTTTGCGCTGCATTGCCGATTCCTTTTGTTTAATCATGGAAAATCTGAATGAAATCCTTCTCGAGAATGAGACTGATTGCACGACCGCT
Source organism: Burkholderiaceae bacterium (assembly GCA_044357955.1). Classification (GTDB taxonomy): domain Bacteria; phylum Pseudomonadota; class Gammaproteobacteria; order Burkholderiales; family Burkholderiaceae_B; genus Zwartia. Next base: position 2,506 of record JBIKOQ010000133.1, read on the forward strand.
TTCAATCTGCCCTCCTGAGAGCGATCTCGGACTCACTGCAGCTCGAAATATATGATCATCCGTCGTCTTGATCAAAACCTCCATCAGGCTACCTTTATAAACGGTTTCATGCACGATGCCGCTTACGCTGGAACGTATCTCTCCATCACCCATGGGATTGATCGAGAGGTGCTCAGGCCGAATTCCAACCAATACATTTTGGTTTAATTCAAAATCAGTACGATTCAGAACAGTCTGAAAGCCTCCAGGACCACTCACAGTCACTCCATCGCGACTGACATGCGTCACCGTACAGCGAAATAAATTCGAACTTCCCAGAAAATCCATCACATCGCGATGCTTCGGACGATCGTATAACGACTGCGGCGTACCGATTTCACGGATTGCGCCACCAAACATGACGGCGACTCGATCTGCTAGTGACAAAGCTTCTTCTTGGTCATGTGTGACGATGATCGTCGTCACGCCTAATTGTTTTTGAAGCTGCTTGAGTTCGACTTGCATTTGATCGCGAAGTTTTCGATCGAGAGCTCCCAGAGGTTCATCAAGAAGAAGAATATCTGGCTTGATCACCAATGCACGGGCAAGCGCAACACGCTGTCGCTGACCACCCGAGAGACTTTGAGGCATACGATCTTTAACATGTCCAAGTTGAACCATATCGAGGAACTGATTCACGAGTTTTTCAGACTCGGCTTGACTACGCTTACGCATACGCAGACCATAACTCACATTTTGAGCGACGGTCATATGGGGGAAAAGTGCATAATCCTGAAAAACCAAACCCACATTACGCTTGTTTGGTAACAGCCCAATACAAGACTGACCGGAAATACGCACATCACCCGCTTGAGGATGAATAAATCCAGCAATTGTTCTTAATGTCGTTGTCTTTCCGCATCCTGATGGCCCTAATAATGCGACACACTCCCCTTTTCCAATGGAGAGATTGACATCGTTCAGAATTCTCTGCCCATTGAGCCATACATTGATGTTTTCAAGTTCGAGTCCGGTCATATGAATCAACTATTGGATTGAATAGGAAACGATTCGATAGCGTCGTTCGGCGTAGGCAATGATTAGACTAATCACGATCACATACAGCGTCGAAAACGCAGCCGGGGTCGGATCAAGATTTTGAGAAATATAATTAAAGACTTCGATCGGCATTGTTGTCAGACCGCCACGCACCAGAAAAACACTGATCGGATAATTATCAAAACTGATTAGAAAAGCAAATAGGAAACCACTAATCAATCCCGGTTTCATTTGAGGCAATGTCACGGTCAAAAAGGCTTTGAACTTGCTTGCACCAAGAGATGTCGCCGCCTCCTCTAACGAGGGATTCATGAGCGTCAGAGATGCTAATAATGTTCGGATTGGATAAGCGATCACCAACACCATATGACCAATCAACAGGCTATACCACGTGAAAGCAGTGCCAATCATGATAAAAAACTGGATCAATGCAATCCCAACCGCCACCATAGGCATCGTAATAGGTGAAAGCAAGAACGCTGTCAGAAACGCTTTGCCAGAAAATTGATAACGACTAATCGCCAAGCTTGCCGCGATGGCAAGTGTGGTGCAAAGCAATGCCGCAGACAAGGCAATCGATGCACTAATCAGTGTGGATCTTCCAATCGCTTGAATATTGACAATATTCAAATACCACTTGAACGAAAGTGCTTTAGGTGGAAACTCAATAAAAAAAGAATCGTTTAGCGAAACGATGGCGGTCAATACGACTGGAAACAACAGGAAAATGAGTGCAATCCACGCCAGTATGCCGACCAGGCGATCGAAAACAGTGAGTGGAGCGGCGTTAGACGTCTGCACGGAATACTTTCCTAAGCAAGGTGGCATACGCAGCGACAATCAAAAATGTCAACACCGTGAGTGTCACGATAATCGCTGCACCGTAGGGAAAATTCAACTGGATCAGTAACTGCTCCGCTGCAACTTGAGAAATCATTGAAGAGGATGGTGAGCCAAGCATCAGCGGCGTGACATAGGCACTCATGCTCAAGGCAAAAGTCAGAACAGTTCCCCCAAACACTCCCGGCAAACTCAAAGGCAGCGTGATCTTTGAAAAAGTCTGCCATGCACTTCCGCCCAGAGAGAGCGAAGCCTCTTTAAGTGAGCTAGGCTGTCGCAGCAGAGAGCTATAGATAGGCAACACCATAAAAGGGATTGAGAAATGTACAAGTCCGATCACGATTGCCACTTCTGAGTACATTAATCGCAAAGGTTTATCCATCAAACCCAAGGCTTGGATCAGCGAATTCAGTGCGCCTTTATCGGCCAACACAACAACCCAACCATAGTTACGCACGATCAGACTCGATGCTAGCGAAATGAAAATGACCAATAAAATGATCGTCCTGATTGAGGACTTGAGTCTCAGCAGTAATAAAGCGATTGGATAGGAAAGAACCAACGTGATGGCCACTGTCAACAGCGACATGCGAAATGTGCGCTCCATGACTCTACCGATACGAGCGCTAGACCACGTTTTGAGGTACTGATGCAACGTCAAACCTTCTCCGGTTTGAGCATCGATAGACGAATATTGAAAACTTTCCCGCAGCATATTGGCAAACGGGATGACATAAAAAATAATCAAAAATACGAGAAGCGGCGCAAGCAGGAACAACGCACCAGAATAGCGAGCCCAGAAACTATTCCTAGATTTAGAAATGAGAGCCGTTGCGGTACGTTGTTCCATCTATTGA
>JBIKOQ010000134.1:0-5227 GCA_044357955.1 Burkholderiaceae bacterium
GGTTTTGGTGATATCGGTATGCATAGCCGAGCCATGGTCAAAGGGATTAATGTCCTTGGCGATGGCGTCTGGATTGATGTGCACGCGAAGATCCATGCCGCTGACCTTTGCCATATGGTTTCGAAAAAGGTACATCTCTTGAAACTTCCAGCGCGTATCAACATGTAGCAGTGGGAAAGGGGGGGACGCAGGATAAAAGGCCTTGCGTGCTAAATGCAACATGACAGAGCTGTCTTTACCTACTGAATAGAGCATGACAGGGTGTTCTGCCTCGGCGACCGCTTCGCGAATGATATGGATACTCTCCGCCTCGAGGCGTTTCAGGTGAGGGGTGGTGGTGCCGCGCTGTGTGTTTGGCGCGGGCAGATTTAAAATGGGCAGATAGGCCGAGGGCGTCAGGGCGATGTGTTCAGTGGACTGAATATCGCGGAGCAGTCCGACTAGGGTGCCATGTGGAAAGACGGCGATATCTTTGGCGAGGTGCTGTTGTAGCTTGTGCAGTCCCTCCAGGATCATTTCAGTTGAGCAAGCTTGGTATTCTGTGCCTGCGGCTAAAGCGGCTGAAAGGGGGTCTGCGGAACCTACTAAAGGTAGCCAGTATCTCCCGCCGCGGGCATCGTTTGCATGCAGGCAGGTTCGGCCATTAGGCAAAGGAAATAGCTGGACGAAAAGCACAAGTTTGCGCTGACTGCGGGTTTTTGCGGCGGCCCAGTTCAGGACGACTTGATTCGCAGGTCGACTGAGCTCGTCTTCGAGCGAGCCCTCATTGAGCTCATTCGGAAACAGTTTGAGTTCTAGGAGTCGACGCTCGGCCGTGCGCTTGGTATCTGCCTGACCTAAGGATTGCAGGTGCTCAAAGGCACAGTGGGTATCCCACACCCGTTGAGCATCGAGTCCGTAAAGGGTCTTAGAATTCGAGCTTGTCGCAATTTGCATTTTAAACAATTATTGAATTAAATTGATTTATACTAGCATGATAAATTTATCATAATAGCGAATAAATATAAAATGCGACAAATCGATGTGGATATGCTTTCAGCGGAGCTGTGTCAGGTTGCATTGGATGCTGGTGCTGCGGTCATACAGATTTACCAAAACTTCACACCGAGCGCGGCTCAATTAGCCGCTAAGGCAGATGCCAGTCCTTTGACGATGGCGGATCTTGCGTCGCATCACTTAATTGTTGAGCGCTTAACGGCCTTAACGCCGGATATCCCCGTTGTCTCGGAGGAAGACGGTCATTCGCTCGCTCATCGCACGCAGTCAGGAAGTTTTTGGTTGCTTGACCCGCTGGATGGAACCAAGGAGTTTTTGGCACGTAATGGGGAATTTACGGTCAATATTGCGCTGATCACAGAGGGTGAGCCTGTGTGGGGCGTGGTGGCCGCACCGGCGCTCAACCAAATGTTCTGGGGGGGAAGGTCTTACGGAAGTTATAGGTTGAATGCGAATGGCTTGACGCCACCGATGGCCGCACCGATTCGCGTTGCTGCCCCGGTCGTATCCGGCAATGCCTATCGGGTGATGGCCAGTAAAAGTCACCTCAATCCGGAAACCTCCGCTTTTATCATTCAGTTGGGATCGACGGAGTTGGTGCAGGCGGGGAGTTCTCTAAAGTTTTGCAGGATCGCCGAGGGTTGTGCCGATGTCTATCCGCGTCTTGCACCCACATGTGAGTGGGACACTGCGGCGGCGCAGGCTGTCTTGGAAGGGGCAGGCGGGCATGTCTACGATATCTCGGGCAATCGACTCCTTTACGGTAAAACGGACGTACTGAACCCAAGTTTCATCGCCGCCTCGGTTTCTTTTGATGCCTTAATGAGCGGCAGTATTCACAATATGTGATTGGGATGATGTCTAACGGATTCATTCATCCTGTTTCATAATTTATTCAGGAGGGCAGCAACGATTAAACCGAGGTTACCTAGTAAGGTTTGTCGGTAAATGCGGCATTTGTGTAAAAGATACAGTCTTTTTAAGAGTGGGCTTTGTCGAGCTTGTCTGAAAATCTCTAGCGTTGTTTGATTGTCATCCGTAAGCATATCTTTAATATTGTGGAGCTCGGTGGTGTTTCGATCATTCCATGCTCGAAAGCGACCTTGAAACAGCATGCGAATCCGCTTGATCCGTGCGATCCATGAGTGACTCGTGCCAATGATGTTTTTGTTATGTTGGCGATACAGTAATGAGGGGTATTGATCGTAATACACGTGCCCACCAGCCCCACTGACGAGTTGATATGTCCACCAGTCGTGCGCGACGACAGAGACTTGTTCTCCGGCTGACATCAATAACGATCGTGTGACGTTGTTAAAAACCATCGTGTTTCCACCCCCGACGTTTTGTGTCAACGCATTCTCAAATCTAGGCGATTTTTTGAAGAGTGGTGAAAAACCTATATGCTGCCCACTTGAATTAATGAGCTCGGTGCGACTGCAATAAAGACTGGGCAGCGCATTGGGAATTTTTATTAAATAGTTAAGGGCACGTTCAATTTTGTCCGCTTTCCAAATATCATCTTGATCAGCGTAGGCGTAGTAATCCGTATCAATTTTTTTGTTACAAACTAGAGATAGAAAGTTTGATAAAAATCCATCAGAAGGTCCTTTGATCATTGACACCTTATTGTCTGGAAAACGGTTTTTGAATTCTTTAAGAATAGCGTTGGTGCCATCGTCTGAACCGTCGTCAGAAGCCCAGAGCTCCCAGTTGGTGTGTGTTTGGTGCTCAAAAGATGCGAGCTGTTCTTTTAAAAAGCGCTCCCCCTGATAGGTGCACAGCAGTATGGCAATTTTATAAGTATGACTATTCTTTTCGGGTGGAGGGTTGAATCCAGACGCCTTCTCGATCGTTTTGTTATTTGAAGAGAAAGGGTTAGATATTGACATGGTAGCTTCAAGTACGACGTGCAAAACGGTGTAAAGAGCGGTGAAACACTTCGTCGGGATTTTTAAAATCTAATAGTGAATGTTGGCAAATGATTATACGATCTTGAATCATTAAACGTTCATCTGCGGTCACATTCGACAAGGGTCGGTTTTTAGGAATATATTGGCGTTGTAAGCCATATCTTATGGGTGATTAAAATAGATATTTCTCTACGCCTTCAACATCGTCATGCTTTGGTCGGTCCTCCGCATCTTTGGAGGATGAAACGTGATTTTCAGATCGAGTTTCTCAAAAAAGTTGGTTTAAGAACAGAACACTATTTGCTTGATCTAGGCTGTGGCACCTTACGGGGTGGGATTCCGATGGTCAGTTACCTGCAAGTCGCTCATTACTTTGGTGTTGACGTGCGTGCAGAGGTATTGAGTGAGGCTGCTAACGAATTGAGAGAAGAAGGTCTGCAAGATAAAGAGCCCATACTGATTCACGCGAGTGACTTGTCGACCTTAAGTATCGAACAAAAATTTGACTTCATTTGGGCATTTTCTGTTTTGATACATATGACAGATTCGGTTTTGGGTGACGCCTTGAGTTTTATCAGAAATCAACTGCGGCCTTCTGGAGTTTTCTACGCCAATGTCAGTGTAGGAGAGACCCATGACGCGACCTGGCGGGAGTTTCCGCTCGTGTGGAGGACGATGGATTTTTATAAAGACATGGCGCATAAAAGCGGACTCGAGGTTCAAGACATGGGTACGATTGCTTCACTCGGATTCGCTTCAGGCCACCAAGGCCATGATTCAAAGACAATCCTTCAATTTAGAAGATAAGTGTTCGATGATGACGATGCGCTACGTCACATGGACTGTTTTTTGATCGAGATTTCAGAGGGTTCTCTGAATAATGTTGAATGGTTGTGGTGAATTTTATGGAACAACAGAACATCATTTTGACAGGGATCCCACGATCTGGCACGACACTGACATGTCATTTGTTGAATAAGTTACCGCAAACAGTGGCTTTACATGAGCCTATGAATGTCAGCCAATTTTCTAAACTCGAGTCTCGCGACGTCATCTGTCAAGAGATTAGTCAATTTTTCCAGGAAGCCAGAGCGTCTATTTCTTCTCGAAAAGAGGTTCTTTCAAAGAACATTTCAGGCGTCGTGCCTGATAATCCGGTCGGAGAGGCACGAACTCCTTCAGGATTACGCGAAAGCATCACCCCGCTTGGTTTGATTGCCGTCAAAAAAGAATTAGATCCCGGATTCCTTTTGGTGATTAAGCATCCTGCAGCATTCACAGCACTTCTCCGTGATCTCGTTCATTTTTTTCCTTGCTATGCGGTGATCCGCAATCCGCTTTCGGTTCTGGCTTCATGGAGTAGTGTTGCCATGCCTGTTGAAAATGGCCATGCGCCTGCGGCGGAAGGTCTGGATACGGATCTGCGTCAGGCACTGGCTCGTATGAGCGACAAAACAGACCGTCAACTGCATCTTTTGAGCTGGTTTTATGAGCAATACCAGCGTTATATTCCGTCAAATCGTATCCTTCGATATGAAGATCTCATACGTTCGGGTGGAGCAAGCCTTCGAGCGATGACGCCGTCTGCTCAGGCTTTGTGCGAGCCGTTGGAAAGCAGGAATAGCAATCCACTATATGACCAAAGGCTTCTTCAAAGTATTGGTCATAAGCTTCTGACGACAGAGGGCGCTTATTGGCAGTTTTACACGAAGGAGAGTGTTGAGCTCTTGTGCCGATGAGTCATGTCTTGGACTTGGGGTTCGAAAGCGGCGAGAGAGGTGCTGCGCTGGTATAGCTAGATATCGTTCAGATACATTGACAGAGACTTCATTTTTTCTTTGTATATTTTGTCCAGCACTGGCGCAAGACTGGGCCGAAGAGGCATTCGATCGCCTTCAAATATTTTTATTAAGAGGTTCTCGCGATCGCTAGAGGTGAAGATGGGAGATACTCCAATGTGCGTCAGACAACGGTTTGCCATTTCTACCGGATTTGCTGCGATCGTTTCAAGGCTAAGTATAAGAAGCTGTTCTTTTGGATAGATGCTGAGCCAGTTGCGAAGGCAAGCTTCATAGTCACCACGTGCCAGGGAACCTTGAGAGTAGAAGTGATCGATAAACCAAGCATCTGATGCTTCTTCATGAGTCATTTCTGCGCGCTTTAATGCCATCCGAGCTGAAGACCATGCTCGCTCGATGGGGTCTCGCATCAAATAAATGAGACGCAAGTTTGGCCAGCGAATATGTATGTGCTGAATGGTCTCTGTCGGCAGGATGCCGTACGATGGTGTGATCTCTCCGTTGCAAAGCTTGTTATCA
>JBIKOQ010000007.1:0-16422 GCA_044357955.1 Burkholderiaceae bacterium
TCAAGTTGCGATGTTGGCATGTAACCCGCAGGGGCCGGAATCCGCCAACCTTGGGCTAATAAATCCACTTTGACATGTTGCGCGCGCACGCTTCGCCAATCTGTCGTGACCCACGTCGGTGTCAACATCGCTTCAGTAATCTCGGCGCCAATCGTGACCTGCACGAACGCCACCTGTTCGATCACGACACCTTCGTGACCAACCATTTGGGCCTTGAGCAGCAAATTAGATTCAAGATCCGAGCACAAGCGATAACCATAACGATGTTGATCACGCGGCGTGATTTCAATGCCACGACAAGGTCGACCCGCAATACGCAATAACTCAGGCGCAAGTCGCACGGTGTAATTTTTTTCTAATGATTGGGCGTGATTGAGTAACAATCCGGGAAAGCGATCACCACGTTGTCGCTCAAGCAAAATAAGCTTGCGATCAGGCATCAAACCTTGTACTTCGTCGTTAAAACGTAAATACTCTCTGGGCGCGCCATCCAGAACTTCGATGCGTTCCTTCTCATTTTTTCCATCGAAAAAATGCGTGATGCGTGATGACTCAAAACGCTCACCCTGCTGAAAAGCAAACACGCCCACATAGTTTAACGTCCGCGCAGCATCCTGAATTTTGCGCACAATCTGATTGACTTCAGACTGATCGGATGAGCGTGACGTGGGGGGGGCTTGAACCGGCGCGGCTTGTGCGGATGGACCGACAGGTGATGCCTGGCTGAGTGCGCTCGCACCCATCAGTATGACCATCAATGCATGACTCACCACCCGCGACATTACCGCATAGCTCCAAACGACACTTGACGCACATTCGCAGGACCGGACATTTCGCGATGCGTATTCACATAGTCGCGAACAACGGGCGCGTTAAACGCAACCTCAATCGGACGCACAGGTTGCAGGGGTGTGACTTCTGCGACTTGTTCGACAGGCAATGAAAGTTCAGGCAACAAAAATGGTTTAGCAACCCAAATGACCGAGGCCACTGCTGCGGCCATGGCCAAGCCAGGCCAAACCGTTCGACCCCAGAAACGCACCCCCCCAGCTCCCTTGATGGTAGACCCTGAAGAGGCAGCAGGCTTGGGGGCCGCCACAATCGCAGGCTCCTGAGCAATCGCCTGAGCGATACGCTCCTGTAAAGAGTGCTTGGCAGGTAAGGCCAGAGCAGGTGTTCGCAACGTATCCCCGATCAAGTGATAAAGCTCCCAAGTCGACTGACCTTGAGCGGATAAGACATGTTCAGGCATGTCAGCACCCTGATCACCATCCATCCAGGCTGAAATCTCACTCTGGGGCTGTTGGGTTGACTGATTCATGTTTGAGATCTCGTTAGACTGTTTCATCGTTTGAACTCCTCACCAACGTCGATCGCCGGTATCACCCAGCAAAGGACGCAACTTAATCGCAATGGCTTCACGGGCTCGAAAAATGCGAGACCTCACCGTACCGATCGGACAACTCATACTTTCAGCAATATCTTCGTAACTCATTCCATCAATTTCACGCATCACGATCGCATTACGCAGATCTTCAGGCAAATCATTCATCGCCTTATTCACCGTTTCGGCAATTTGCCGACTCGCCATCTCAGATTCGGGGTTGCTACTGTCTGTTAGGTTGTCAGTTGCGTCAAAAGTTTCACCATCTTCGTTTTCTTGTGCAGAAGGAGTACTTGGGCGACGATTATTTTGTGCCATCCAATTGCGGGCCGTATTGATCGCAATGCGGTAAAGCCATGTATAGAAAGCACTTTCACCCCGAAATTGGGGTAAGGCGCGATACGCCTTAATAAAGGATTCCTGAGCCACATCCTCGATTTCACCGGGATCACGAATCATGCGAGAGAGTAAGCGCATGATTTTTCTCTGATATTTCAGTACCAACAGGTCAAACGCCTGCTTGTCTCCGCGTTGTACGCGCGCCACCAACTCAGCGTCTACGTCGCGTTCACTCAAGCTGAATCCCCTTTTGAATGTCGATGGGCACCCTCAATCTGTCGGGTTGCCTGGAGGGCGACCTCGCGAAAGACTGTGGCATGCGTGCACTGTCTCCAGACCACCACTAGAGCGGTCTTTGACATGTTATGGGGACGATGATGAAATTTCAAACCTAAGCTCAGTCCAAAAAGATGATACCAATGCTGAGTGACAATAACCTCTATCCTATCAGTCAGACCAGAGACTTCTGAATAAAATGCCAATTGCCACGGTTTTTCAGGGGAAATCACGAGAACGCGTCCCTCAAACGCTTTCTGCCTGGGGCGCAGGACAACATAATGCACCAAAAAGGGGATAACCCCAAAAAGGGATGCAAACCACGGCGCTAAGCCAAGCCATAAGGCAGAACTAACAAAAGCAAGGGAGGACGTCACGAGCATGAGAAAAACCAATCCCGCCACCCAGCGAGGCTGGGTCAGCGGGACAAGAAGCTCTGAACGACATAACGTTTCAGACGGTAAAGTCTCAGACGTCAAATACGGCGAACAGCCATTGAGCCGTTCGTGCCGCCAAATCCAAAAGAGTTGGAGAGCGCCACATCGATCTTTAGATCACGCGCAGCATTCGCGCAATAATCCAGATCGCACTCGGGGTCTTGGTTAAAGATATTGATGGTGGGCGGGGAAATCTGATGATGCACCGCGAGAGTCGTGAACACGGCTTCAATACCACCGGCTGCACCCAACAAATGACCCGTCATCGACTTGGTCGAATTGATGACGAGCTTTTTAGCATGGTCACCAAACGCCAACTTCAGCGCTTCCGTTTCATTTTTGTCGCCAAGCGGGGTCGAGGTCCCGTGCGCATTCACATACTGCACCTGGTCAGCGTTGATCCCACCATTGCGTAAGGCATTCGCAATACCACGACGGGGTCCATCACGATCAGGCGCCGTGATGTGGTGCGCGTCAGAGCTCATGCCAAAGCCAGCAAACTCACCATAAATCCGAGCACCTCGCTTCTTAGCATGCTCGTACTCTTCGAGAATCAACACGCCGGCACCCTCGCCCAAGACAAAACCGTCGCGATCACGATCCCAAGGACGCGAAGCCGTTGTTGGATCATCGTTGCGCTGGGACAAGGCACGCATGGCGGCAAAGCCACCAATACCAAGCGGAGAAACGGTCGATTCGGCACCACCGGCCATCATAACGTCGGCATCGCCGTATTCGATCATGCGCGCAGCATCGCCAATGGAATGCAGACCCGTTGTGCAGGCCGACACCACCGCATAAGAAGGGCCTTTAAAGCCCAACATAATGGAAATCTGACCAGAAATCAGGTTAATCAATGAAGCAGGGACAAAAAATGGGGAAATACGGCGTGGACCACGCTCAAGGTATTCGGTCTGGGTTTCCTCAATCCGCTGCAGTCCGCCAATGCCCGAGCCGACAATCACGCCCACACGCTCTGCGTTGGCCTCGGTAATTTCCAATCCAGAGTCTTTCCATGCTTGCAGACCGGCTGCAATGCCGTAATGAATAAAAGTATCCATCGTCCGCGCTTCTTTGGCGGGGAGAATCTGGGTCACATCAAAACCTTTTACTTCGCCTGCTATATGGGCATTAAACGCGCTGGGATCAAAGCGAGAGATCCGTCCGATTCCAGACCGACCGCTAACGATATTGTCCCAAGCCGTTGCAATGTCGTTGCCCACCGGGCTCACAATGCCTAGACCTGTAATCACGACACGTCGCTTCACGGAGCACTCCTCAAATATGCAATACGCGGCCAAGAAAACTGGCGAAAAGAAAACTGACGCAACTGAGCGGGAGCCAAAGGCCCCCGCCGTGCGAGATAAAATGTCCTAACCGCCTAAATACCAACAAAAATTACTTGGAATTCGAAGAGATGTAATCCACAGCCTGTTGGACCGTTGTGATTTTTTCTGCTTCTTCATCAGGAATTTCGGTTTCGAACTCGTCCTCGAGTGCCATCACCAGCTCAACCATGTCGAGCGAATCGGCACCGAGGTCGTCAAGAAAGGAAGATGCGTTCTTAATCTCGGCTTCGTTAACGCCAAGTTGTTCAGCGACGATCTTTTTGACGCGCTGTTCGATGCTTTCCATGCAGATCTCCAAAGGGAAAAGTCCGGCGAATTATAGCCAACCGGGAGAAAAAAAACCTATTACATGTACATGCCGCCATTGACGTGCAATGTCGTGCCTGTGATGTAGCTTGCTTGAGGTGACGCTAAAAACGCCACCGCGTGCGCGATATCGCTGGCCGAACCGAGTCGTCCAAGCGGAATTTGTCCCAAGAGCGCCTTGGTTTGGTCCTCATTAAGAGCACTTGTCATATCGGTTTCTATAAAACCGGGGGCAATGCAATTCACTGTCACGCCCCGGCTGCCAAGCTCGCGTGCCAACGCACGGCTCATCCCAGCGACACCTGCTTTGGCGGCTGCATAGTTGGCTTGACCAGGATTGCCGCTTGAGCCCACGACCGACGTAATATTGATGATGCGACCCCAACGGGCCTTCATCATGCTGCGCATGACGCCTCGGGACAAACGAAAAACTGCACTGAGGTTGGTTTGCAACACGGCATCCCAGTCCTCATCTTTCATGCGCATCGATAAGTTATCGCGTGTGATACCGGCGTTATTGACCAAAATGTGCGGGCCACCCGACTCTTTGGCCAACGCATCCAGCAACGCTTCGCATCCTTGCACGTCCGTGACATTGAGTACAACACCTCGGCCACCTTGAGGCGCCAACATCTCAGTCACGCCAAGCGCTCCAGCTTCGGTCGTCGCGGTGCCGATCACGCAAGCGCCGCGGGCTGCCAGTTCGAGGGCGATGGCTCGGCCGATGCCGCGTGAAGCACCCGTCACAAGTGCGACTTTATCTTTGAGATCCATATCGGTCGTCATCCTTGATGTTCGAATTAAGCGGCAGCAAGCGCATCTAGCGCCGTCTGCATGGACTCAGGATCGGTAACGGAGAGCGCTACCAGCTCCGGATCGATACGTTTTACCATTCCACTCAACACCTTACCGGGGCCACACTCCACCACGTGGGTGATGCCTTGGCCGCGCATCGCCTGCACAATCTCCACCCAGCGCACTGCATGCCAAGCTTGTCGAACCAAGGCATCGCGAATGCCAGCGGGGTCTTGCACAATGGCGACATCGACATTATTGATCACTGGAACCTCAGGAGCCGAAACATTCACCGCAGCGAGAGCGCCCTGAAGCACGTCGGCTGCAGGTTTGAGCAGGCTTGAATGAAATGGTGCAGAGACGGGCAAGAGCATGGCGCGCTTGGCGCCAGCCGCCTTGGCCGCCTGGATAGCACGCTGCACAGCTTCTGCATGACCCGCGATCACCACTTGAGAAGGCGCATTAAAGTTGACCGCCTCGACGACTTGTCCCTGTGCAGCTTCGGCACAAGCAGCACGTACGGCATCGTCTTCAAGACCCAGCACAGCTGCCATGGCGCCTGTACCGACCGGTACGGCCGCCTGCATCGCATCGGCACGAATACGCACAAGTCGCACCGCATCGGCCAGCGTCAAAGAACCGGCAGCGGTCAGCGCCGCATACTCACCAAGACTATGACCGGCCATCAATGAAGCCGTCGGACCGCCTGCCGCACGCCAAGCCTCATACATCGCAACACCCGCTGTCAACATCGCTGGCTGGGTATGGGTGGTCAGATTCAGTTGCTCAGCGGGTCCCTGAGCCATCAACGCACCCAAGTCCTCACCCAGCGCTGCAGAAGCGTCTGCAATGACTTGCATGGCGGCTGGATGCCCAGACCACACATCCATCATCCCGACAGATTGCGAGCCTTGACCTGGAAATACGAAAGCAAATTTCATGATGTCGCGGATTTAAAAATTAAAGAAACATTGAAAGTTGAACCTTACTACATACGCACAAGTACCGAACCCCAGGTGAACCCGCCCCCGACGCCCTGCATCAATACAAGTTGGCCAGGCTGAATGCGACCATCGCGGCGTGCCACATCAAACGCGAGAGGAATGCTCGCCGCCGAGGTATTTGCATGATGATCGACGGTAATCACAACCTTTTCGACGGGAATGTCTAATTTTTTAGCTAAAAAAGTCAGGATTCGGAGATTCGCTTGATGGGGAATCAACCAATCGATATCCGCGAGTGTGACGCCAGACTTCTCGGTCACTGAACGCGCCGAACGATCCAGAACCGTGACCGCCTGTTTAAACACAGCCTGGCCATCCATGCGCAAGAAGGGGTCGCCCGTCACCTGACCAAAAGCAACATTACCGGCGGCGCAGAGAATATTCATCTGACTGCCATCGGCGTGGAGTTCTGCCTCAATAATGCCGGGCGCTTCGCTGGCCTTGAGTACCACCGCACCCGCACCATCACCAAACAATACGCAAGTAGAACGATCGCTCCAGTCAAGAATGCTAGAGAACACTTCGGCACCAATGACCAAAGCACAACGCGCGCGCCCTGCCCGGATAAAACTATCCGCTGTCGTCAAGCCGTAGACAAAACCACTGCAAACAGCCTGAACATCAAAAGCGGCCGCGCCTTTATTGCCAAGATTCGCCTGTACCAAACAAGCCGTGCTCGGGAATACAAAATCCGGTGTCGACGTTGCCACAATAATCAGATCGACTTCATCGGCTGTCACCCCCGCATCGTCAAGAGCACGACGCGCAGCCTCAGTCGCCAAGGCGCTGGTTGTCATACCTTGATCTGCCAAGTGACGTTGACGAATGCCAGTACGCTCAGTAATCCATTGGTCTGAAGTTTCGATTTGGCGCGTTGCCAGTTCTGCGGCTAACGCTTCGTTGGTGACCACTCGAGGAGGTAAAAATCCGCCTGAACCAATGATGCGCGCAAAAGGCATGACCTGGGTCATTCGGAATCTCCCAATTGCGTCGAAGACACCGCTTCGACTTGTAAATGAGTCAGTTGGGCGATGGCTTCAGCCGTGCGCTTGAGCAATCCTGTGCTGACGGCCTCACGGGCGCGCTCCAGCGCGCAGCCAAACGCGAACGCATCTGCAGAGCCATGGCTCTTGATCACCACACCGCGCAAACCAAGCAAGGCTGCGCCATTGTATTGCCGATTGTCAACACGACGTCGGAATCTGGACAACACAGGCAAGGCGATCAACCCCAACAGTTTAGTGAAAAAATTACGACTGAATTCTTCTCGTACCATGACAGACATCATACGCGCCACGCCTTCGGCGGACTTGAGGGCGACGTTCCCCACAAAGCCATCACAGACGACCACATCAACCGTGCCTTTAAAAATATCATTGCCTTCGACATTACCGTAGAAATTCAGAGAACTCTGTCTCAGTAACTCACCGGCTTGCTTGACAATATCATTGCCTTTGATGACCTCTTCGCCGATATTGAGCAAACCAACAGAAGGTGCATGACTTGGGTCTCCCGCTTGTGCGAGTGCAGTCCCCATAATGGCAAATTGCAATAAGTGCTCTGCCGTGCAGTCAACATTCGCGCCTAAATCCAGCATCGTGGTCGCGCCACCTTTTTGATTGGGCAACGCAGAGGCAATCGCGGGACGATCAATACCAAAAAGTGTTTTAAGTACATAACGTGAAATCGCCATCCATGCGCCCGTGTTGCCTGCTGAAATGCAGGCATCGGCTCGCCCGTCTTTCACGGCTTGCGCAGCCACGCGCATCGAGGAGTCTTTCTTGCGACGCAAAGCGACCTCGACAGGGTCGTCCATCATCACCACCTCGGTGGCTGGCACGATCGTGTATCGATCTGGGGCAATATCTGGATAGCGCTTTGCACAAACAGCAACAGCCTGCTCGATCTCCTCGGGCAGGCCTACTAGCAACAAATGCGTATCAGCAAAGCGTTGCGCAAAGGCAAAGGCTGCAGGGACCGTGACGGGAATACCCTCGTCACCACCCATGCAATCTATCGCGATGCGAATGACGGTAGCCACGTGATAATGGTGCGCAGCGCGTTTGAATAAGAGACGCTTAGACGAGGTAAGCCCGTCAACCGCGTATTATTCGTCAGTCTTGGTCTTGAGGACCTTGCGGCCACGATAAAAGCCCGTTGGGCTAATGTGGTGGCGCAGGTGTTGCTCGCCCGTATTTGGCTCAATGGCCGTTGGGGGATTCACTAAAAAGTCGTGCGAGCGGTGCATACCGCGCTTGGACGGGGATTTTTTGTTTTGCTGAACAGCCATGACAACTCCTGTGGATCGGCGAATTGTACGCCAACCGTCTTGATAACAATGACTAACCCTTGGTTTTGAGCTGACTCAACACCGCAAAAGGCGAGAGGGGCTCTTCCCTACCGGCCTGCTCTTCGGCTTGCGCGTCTAGATCAAGCGTTTCCGGACACACTTCGTGTCGCGGCACATAAGGAACTTCTAAAATTAATTCATCTTCAACCAGAGCGCACAAGTCAAACTTGGGCGATCCAACAATCTTTTCAGGCTGACCTAAGTCATCTTCGTCGATCTCATCATCGCCGAGGTCAGACTCACGTCGCACCAACTCAAAAACAGTCTGCCGATCAATCGGCAACACGAGTGGTCCCAAACAACGCTGACACTCGAGTACTAAATTCGCTTGAACAAGAACGACAAGTTGTGACCGATCGTCTTTTGTTCGCCTACCCTCGATCACGTACCGGACAACACCAGGCACGGTCGGCGCAGTTTCCAGAACAGTGAGTTCTGCGACCGGCTGCTCTGGCAACCCTTCGAGCAAACGATCCATGCGATGCACACTGAAGGCACCTTTTAGAACCTGACCGCGTCGCGCAAAATCAAACGCATCTACGATCGGCGGAGTACTAAACCTAAATACGGCGTTAAGATCTTCTGACAAAATTGCCTGCCTTATAGTGCATACCAAAACGCTCGTAAGAGCGCAGACCGACAGACTGCAACAAAAGAGCAGCAAAGCAAGTGATAATAGCGTGTTTTCAACAGTATCGTCAATTACAAACACGGCCAAAACAACATTGACACACCCATTGATCCTTGCTTCAAGTTCCCCATATCGGCGAGAACTCCTCTCCAGGCTAAAAATTCCTTTTGTTTCGATTTCGCCTGACATTGATGAAACCCCTAGCGTTGGCGAAACGCCCAGAGCGCTCGCCTTGCGCTTGGCGCAAACCAAAGCGCAAGTGATCGCAGCGCAACACCCTGGCAAGCTTGTCATCGGCGCCGATCAGGTGGCCTCTCTGCACGGCAACCCTTTAGGCAAACCAGGCGATCATGCAAGCGCACAACGTCAGCTCAGAGCCCTCTCCGGCCAATCGGTCGTTTTCCATAGCGCCATGGCCTTAGTGAGAGACCAACACATTCAAACGGTTGAGGTGCCCACGACCTGTGTTTTTCGTCCCTTATCCGATCTCGCCATCGAGAGATACCTGCGCATTGATACACCCTATGACACCGCAGGCAGCGCCAAAGCTGAGTCTCTTGGGATCGCGCTCATGCAAAGCATGGAAAGCTCGGATCCAACCTCGATCATTGGCTTGCCCTTAATCGCACTGACCCGCTTGCTCACTGAGTTTGGGCTCGACCCTCTTGAGCATGCCGGCCTTCCCCTTTTATCCTAACTATTTTTACAGCCCACCGATGTCCAACTTGCACGCCAACACCGTACCTAAAAGCCAAAGTCGCCTGGGTACGTTGCACCTGATTCCTGTTGGTCTGGGCGAGGCTCCGATTGATCAATGGCTCCCTGCGCAGGGACAAGCTCAGGCGGGCGCGCTCAAGATCTACGTTGCCGAAAACGCCAAAGTCGCTCGTGCTTTTTTAAAGCTCACGCCTCTGGCTCATCCCTTGCAAGACATCACGATCCATGAGCTTAATGCCCGAGTCGACGATGAGGCACTGGAGCAGTGGCTCATACCGCTTAAAGCCGGCCAGGATATTGGCTTGGTTTCCGATGCAGGCTGCCCTGCCGTCGCCGATCCAGGTGCCCGTGCGGTCGCTCTCGCCCATCGCTGGGGCGCCCCCGTTAAACCCTGGGTCGGTCCTTCCTCAATTTTGCTGGGGCTCATGGCAAGCGGCCTGGATGGGCAGCGCTTCGCTTTTCACGGTTATGCACCTGTGGAGCCCGCCGAGCGCGCCAAACAACTCAAAGCTTGGGAGCAAAACTCTTCCAAACAAAAACAATCTCAATTATTCATCGAAACTCCATACCGCAACCAAGCGATGTTCGCAAGCCTACTCGAACATCTCAAGGGCAACACTCGGTTATGCATTGCGCGCTCGGTCACGACACCAGACGAGTGGATTCGTACTCTGACGATCGCACAGTGGAAAAACCAACCGAGCCCCGCCCTCGACAAGCACCCGACCCTTTTTATCTTTCAGGCCGCATGATGCAATTGTTCGCCTCTTTCGCACCTCTTGCATCGCGTCTTTTTTATCAACGCCTGTGCCTTTGCCTGCTGGCAATCCTGTTGTCAGGCTGCGCGTCTCAAGTTAGCGGCCCCTACCGTTTCGACGACTCAATGAAGTCGCGCGGTCAAAGCGGTCGCATCGATGTGATCGTGCTGCACTACACAGCCTCGACCAAACCGAGCGCACTCATGACGCTCACCAACCGCGATGTCAGCGCGCACTACGTCGTGACCGATGACAAGCCTCCGGTCGTCTACCGTTTGGTCAACGAGGACAAAAGCGCCTGGCATGCTGGCGACAGCAGTTGGTATGGTCGAACATTTCTCAACCAACGCTCTATTGGGATCGAAATTGTGCATCCAGGTTGGACGCGTAATAGTCACGGAGACAAAGGGATCCCCTACTCCGATACACAAATTGCCGCGGTCATCGCTCTCACTAAGGAGGTCGCTCAGCGCCACAATATCCCAGCCGAAAATATTGTCGGGCACAGCGATGTCGCACCGATGCGCAAAATTGATCCCGGCCCTTCCTTTCCTTGGAAAAAGCTCGCGCAAGCCGGCGTAGGACGTTGGTTTGACGAAGCTGCGGCAGCCCAGCATGAGGCCAACTTTATTCGCCTCGGTTACCCAGATGCGGGATGGTTTCAAAAGCAGCTTAAACGAGTGGGCTACCAGGTGCCCGAGTCAAACTATTTTGATGCAGGGACCTTGGCGGCCATCGGTGCCTTTCAAATGCACTATCGTCCCGACCGCGTGACGAGCCGACCAGACGCTCAAACCGCGGGACGACTGCTGGCCTTACCCACCACGGGCTCTGGTCTTTAATGACGCTTTACTTTTAACCATGCGCGACGTAGGCGCCACGCTAATAAAAAGGCCAAGACAGCCGCATAGATCAAGACAGTATCAAAATCATTTTTGCCTTGTTTATGCCACCAATAGTGCAAGATCGCTAATACACCGATCAAATAGATTGAGCGATGCAAATGCTGCCAACGCCGACCCAGACGGCGCATCCAACCGTGGGTCGAGGTGATCGCCAACAGTGTCATGGTCAAAAATGCCGCGGCACCAACCAAAATAAAAGGTCGTTTCCAAACATCCGCGAGCATGGGAAGCAACTCAAAACTCTGATCCCACCAGGCCCAAGATAACGCATGCAGCGTGGCATAAAAAAATGTAAAGAGTCCACACATACGCCGCCAGCGCAACAGCGCCGGTTGATTCAGCCATTGACGCAAAGGGGAGATCGCCAAGGTGACCAACAAACACACTAAGGTCCAGGTGCCGGACGAGCGTGTCAGAAACTCAACAGGGTTCGCCGTGAGCGCATTGTGATATCCGAGCACGACCCATCTGAGCAAAGGATAAAGCCCTGCGATGAACAGCAGAGGTTTCGCTCGATCAAAGGTCTTGGCTGAGAGTGCCTGCACGCCCAGACTCAATAGTTTTTACGCAAATCCATACCCGCGTAAAGCGACCCAACCTCATTGGCATAACCATTGAGCATCAGCGTTTTACGCTTGGGTGAAAATAAGCCGTCTTCGCCGATACGTCGCTCAGTCGCCTGACTCCAGCGCGGATGCGAGACCTCGGGATTCACGTTGGAATAAAACCCATACTCGGAAGGCTGTGACTGCTCCCAGCTACCAACAGGCTGTTTTTCAAGCAAACGAATCGTGACAATCGACTTAACAGACTTAAAGCCGTATTTCCAAGGCACAACCATACGAACCGGTGCACCATTCTGATTGGGCAAAACTTTTCCGTACATCCCCATCACCAACATGGTCAACGGATGCATCGCCTCATCGATCCGCAGACCGTCACGATAAGGCCAGTCCACCGAGCGTGTGCGCAAGCCCGGCATATTTTTTGGCTGCATGTCCGTGATGAATTCCACAAACTTCGCATTACCCGTTGGCTGAACTTGCTTGATCAACTCGGACATGGAATAACCGATCCAGGGAATCGCCATCGACCAGCCTTCGACGCAACGCATGCGATACGTACGATCCTCAAGTGGCGCGAGTTTGAGCAAGTCATCCATATCAAAAGTTTTAGGCGCGGCACACTCACCCTCGACCCGCAACTTCCAAGGCGTAATCTGCATTTTGTGCGCAAACTTGACCGGATCTCCTTTGTCCATACCAAATTCAAAGAAGTTGTTATAAGTCGTCGCGTCTTTTTCAGGCGTGATGGGTTCCATCAAGACAAATTGGGTCGAGCGCTTTGCATCCAGCTTACTCAGGCTTGCGGCTGAGCTCATCTGGGGCAGGCCCGCCAGCGTCCCTGCGGCCAAGGTTGCACCAGCCGCTTTCATCCAGGTGCGTCGACTTTCCCAAACCTCTTCAGGCGTGATTTCACTGGCGCGTATACGTGGGTAGCGATAAACAGGCATCTGGAACTCCGACAATGGACGTGATGCTGAAGATTGAAACACACTTCAGCCGCAGGAAACACCTAATAAGAGTGGGTTTAACAAATACGGGCCAGGCTTAAGCGATACGTTCGCGCAGCCATTGATGCAAACTCGCCACATCCAGGGCGATCGTATGGTGGGGGCATGCTCTGAGCTCTTGTTCAGGATGGGCGCCATAAGCAACACCGATTCCGTGGACCCCGGCATTCGCCGCCATCGTCAAATCATGCGAAGTGTCACCAATCATCACCATCTGCTCAGGCTCAACCATAAGCTCATCAATGAGCTCTAACAACATACCCGGGTGAGGCTTGCCAAATGTCTCGTCCGCGGTACGGGTCGCCGCAAACACACTATGCAGAGAAGTCGCAGTGAGCGCTCGATTCAACCCCACACGACTTTTCCCAGTGGCGACGGCAAGCGTCGCACCCGCAGCCTTCAAATCGCTGAGCATCTCCGGCACGCCGTCGAAAAGTTTCAGTTGGGTGTCTTTAGAGAGATAGTGGAAACGATAGCGCTCGAGAAACAACGGCTCCATCGAAGGCGTCAAATCTGGCACTGCGCGACGCAAGGCAGGCTCGAGTGACAAACCAATCACCCAAGCAGCCTCCGCGGCAGTTGGCACGCGTAACTCAAGATCCCGGCAAGCGCCCTGAATCGCCGCCACAATACTGTGGGTCGAGTCCATGAGGGTGCCATCCCAGTCGAATACGATCACTGAATAGGGTTTCATCGCGCCTCCAGTTTTTGGAGGATTTTTTCACAACTTGGTGGTAAGGGTGCCTCAAGCACCATTGGCTCTTGCGTCAAGGGGTGAGGCATTTCCAATCGACAGGCATGCAAAAACATTCTTGTGAACCCTAGCTTGCTGAATATTGCGCGCGTCTCGTCGCGCCCGTATTTATCATCGCCCACGATCGGAAATCCGCTTGAGGCCAAATGAACCCTAATCTGATGCGTTCTACCGGTTCGTAATTCGGCATCTACCAAACTATAGCCATTGAAACGACGCTCTGCACTCACAATGGTGTGGGAGACTTGACCTTCGGCCTCCACTTTGACGCGGCGCTCTCCTGTCTGGGTCGTCCATTTCACTAACGGCAGACGGATATGCTGCCTGGCATTGACCCAGTCGCCTTCCACCAGTGCTAAATAATGCTTTCTACCACCACCCGTTCTAAACATTTCATGCAAAGCCAGTAAAACATTTCTTTTTTTGGCAATCATAAGCAACCCAGAGGTATCGCGATCCAGGCGGTGCGCGAGCTCTAGAAACTTGGCTTCGGGTCGTGCCGAGCGGAGGGCTTCGATCACGCCAAACGACACGCCGCTGCCACCATGAACGGCCGTACCCGCTGGCTTGTCAATCACCAGCAAACCGTCATCCTCATAAATAATCGGAAATTCAAAGCCAGGCACAGTACGCTTTTCATCTGCCGCAGGCAAACGCATCGGTGGCACACGCACCATATCGCCAAGTTTGATTCGGTCATCAGGCGCGACCCGTCCCTTGTTGACGCGAACCTCTCCTCCTCGGACCGCCTTATAAATGTGACTCTTTGGCACGCCTTTGCACAGACGCATCAAAAAGTTGTCCAACCGCTGACCGTCGTGCTCTTCGGTCACCTCGATCATCCGGACGACGGGCACGACAACAGGGGTTTTAGGCGCAAGAGACAAGTTACTTTTAGTATCGTGAGTTGAGAGCGAACGGGACGCTGTTTTTCGCGCGGATTTCAATCCATTTTTAGCAGCAATTTTCAAAGGGGTGAGGGAATCTTTGCGCATCAGCAAAAGGGGCTTATAATCGAGCAAGCCTGAAAAGGGTTAAGAAAGCCGGGTTTAAAACCCTTCCTTCGTTGAGATGCAACTTCATGTCACGTCTCCGTCTGGATCGCGCACTGCACTATTTTGATATTGTACCGCTTGCTTTCTTGCCCTCTGGGTTGCTGGTCGTCGGCTAGACTGGGATGCACTTCAGACGCGTTGTTGCGACGTTTTCACGTTTCGCCCGCGCCAGTAATGTGAAACCCCATCATGCCGCGCGCGATACTGAATTAAGAGCAAGATTAAAAGCAAGAAACCGTCGTATCCCTGCACCAGGCGTTTGACACATATCCGCCTGATGTTCTCAGCATTTTTTTAGTCAACCACTTTTGTCAAATACTTTTGTGATCCTGACCCTCCTGCTGAATGAACCTCGCGCTTCTGGGCGCATAGTGCCGGTCTAAAGACCTTTTCTTCGTGCGTCCCGACAGGGCGCGCGTCCTCTTTGCCTGCTTCAGTGTTTCGCAGCCAACAACGCGTGGCTGCGCGCCGATTTCCGGCGCGCCATTTAAATGGAGAAACTCCCTCATGAAGCGCATGCTGTTTAACGCGACGCACCAGGAAGAACTGCGCGTTGCCATTGTCGACGGGCAAAAGCTCATCGACCTCGATATCGAAATCGCCGGACGCGAACAGCGCAAAGGCAACATCTACAAAGGCATCATCACCCGCATCGAGCCCGGTCTCGAAGCTTGCTTTGTCAATTACGGCGAAGACCGTCACGGTTTTCTGCCCTTCAAAGAAATCGCACGGAGCTATTTCAAAGAAGGCGTAGATGTTCGTACTGCGCGTATTCAAGACGCGCTGCGCGAAGGTCAGGAGCTGATCGTTCAGGTTGAAAAAGAGGAGCGCGGCAACAAGGGCGCGGCACTCACCACCTTTATCTCCCTCGCAGGTCGCTATTTGGTTTTGATGCCTAACAATCCACGTGGCGGCGGTGTTTCGCGTCGCGTCGAGGGCGAAGAGCGTCAAGAGCTACGCGAAGCCATGGACCAGTTGACCATCCCGCCCGGTATGAGCATCATCGCTCGTACAGCCGGCATTGGTCGCAATGCCGAAGAACTGCAATGGGATATGTCTTATCTGATGCAGCTTTGGACTGCGATCGATGGCGCCGCCAAAGACAATCCTGCGCCGATTTTGATTTACCTCGAGTCCAGTCTTGTCATTCGTGCGATCCGCGACTATTTCTCACCGGACATCGGTGAGATCCTGATTGATACGGACGACATTGCCGATCAGGCCACGGCTTTTATGAGCGTTGTGATGCCGGACAACGTCGAGCGCGTCAAGCGCTACCGCGACGATGTCCCACTATTTTCCCGCTTTCAGATCGAACATCAGATCGAAACCGCTTACTCGCGGACGGTTGAGTTGCCTTCTGGCGGCTCGGTCGTGATCGATCACACCGAAGCACTCGTCGCTGTTGATGTCAACTCGGCACGCGCCACCCGTGGCGCCGACATCGAAGAAACCGCTCTGCGCACCAACCAAGAAGCCGCTGACGAAGTCGCGCGCCAATTGCGTTTACGCGACCTCGGTGGTCTGATCGTGATCGACTTTATCGACATGGAAGACACGAAAAATCAGCGTGCCGTTGAAAATCGTCTGCGTGATGCGTTGCACTTTGACCGTGCCCGCGTCCAAATGGGCAAAATTTCCCGTTTCGGCTTGATGGAGCTGTCGCGCCAGCGGCTGCGCCCCGCGCTCAACGAAGGTTCGCACATTACTTGTCCACGCTGTAACGGTACAGGTGTGATCCGTGACGCTGAGTCCAGCGCGCTGCAAGTCTTGCGTCTGCTCCAAGAAG
>JBIKOQ010000135.1:0-5206 GCA_044357955.1 Burkholderiaceae bacterium
GGGCTTGTTGTGCTGACTCCACACCCAACCGAAGCCGCCAGACTGCTCCAGACAGATACGCTCAACATTCAAGCAGATCGCCCAAAGGCTGCACAAGCACTTGCCCATCAGTATCACGCATGGGTCGTTTTAAAAGGCAAAGGGACGATTGTGTGTGCGCCTGATGGTCACTGGCAAGTCAACACAACGGGTAACGTTGGGCTGGCAAGCGGAGGTACGGGCGATGTGCTCAGCGGCCTTTTGGGTAGTCTGCTCGCACAAGGCATCCCGGCAGAGCAGGCCATCCCAGCCGCTGTTTGGCTGCACGGTGCGGCGGCCGATACATTAGTGGCGCAAGGCGTCGGGCCCATCGGCCTCACCGCAGGCGAGCTTCCTGAAGCCATTCGCGACCTCAGAAATAGAGTATCTTTTAAAAAAGAACACACATAGCGACCTGAGAAGAGGACATTCATGAATACCGCAACCACACCAGGACTCGATAGACCCGCCATGACACCCGAGGCACAAGCACTCGCACAAGGCATTCGAACCTGGATCGAGTGCGAGTCTCCTTCCAACGATCCTGCTGCAGTTCATCGCATGGCGCAGATTGTTGTAAAAAAAGCCAAAGACGCAGGGCTAAACGTTGATCTGAGCGAAATCGGTCCGACAAAGCTGCCGCTGATACATGCATCGAATCGTGCCCAGGGCGATACCCGCCCAGGTTTGTTATTACTCGCGCATATTGATACCGTCCACCCTCACGGTACCCTTCAAACCAACGCGTGCCGGATCGAAGACGACAAGCTGTATGGACCAGGTAGTTTTGATATGAAGGGCGGTACTTTCTTGGCCTTGACCGCGCTTGGTGAATTTTCCAAACCTGGCTCTACCCCCATGCCGGTTGATTTTCTCCTTGTTCCAGACGAAGAGGTCGGAAGCCATGCTTCGCGTGAACATATCGAGGCTTTTGCCAAACGCGCGGTCTACACCTTAGTGCCTGAGCCTGCCCGACCAAACGGTGGGCGCTGCGTGACCGGACGCAAAGGAACGGGAATGTTAAAACTCGTCATCACCGGCCGGCCTTCGCACGCAGGCATGGCGCATGAAAAAGGACGTAGCGCGATTCGCGAAATGGCGCATCAAATCCTAGCGCTTGAAGCGATGACCGACTACAGCCGTGGCATCACAGTCAGTGTAGGAACGATCTCTGGCGGCACTGTCACAAACACAGTTCCTGCGCACTGCGAAGTCATGGTGGACTTTCGTATCCCTGACGAAGCGACAGGCCAAGAAATTCTAGCGCGCATGCAAGCGCTCAAACCTATTGATCCCGACGTCACACTCAATATCGAGGTTGAACTCAATCGACCCGCTATGGTCAAGTCGCCTGCGGCTGACAAGCTACTTGAAACCCTCAAACCCTTCGCAACCGAGGCCGGCTTTGTACTCGAAGAAGCGCCTGTCTCAGGTGGTGGCAGTGATGCGAACTTTACAGCTGCGATCGGTTGTCCGTCGATTGATGGACTAGGCGCGGAGGGTGATGGTGCACATACACTACGCGAACATATCTTTGTGTCCACGCTCCCAAGACGACTGCAGTTTTGGCGATACACACTTGCCAATCTCCAAGCGTAATTGCTTGTATGCGTTGTTGTGTTAGTTTTTTTTATTGAGCATCGCCTTGAGCATCTCAAGGCGATTTTTGGGGCTCATCGTATCAGGCTGCAACTGAAGCGATGCTGCAGATAGCCCCATTTCTTCGATAAACCGCGAGGGCTCACGCACCAAATCTTCGCGCGCACGACGACGCTTTTGACACCAACTCAAATGCAGACTACGTTGAGCGCGTGTAATGCCTACGTACATCAAGCGTCGCTCTTCCTGAATACGTGAGACCAAGGCATCTGCCGCTTTCGCAGGATCCATATCCTCTTCGTCACGCCCCATATGCGGCAGTAAACCTTCCTCCACACCGAGCAAATAGACATGAGGATATTCCAAACCTTTAGAAGCATGGAGCGTCGAAAGCTTGACAGCATCTGGCTCATCCTCCTCGCTGCGCTCAAGCATTGTGACCAGCGCCACATGTTGCACAATATCAATCAGACCCATGCTATCGGCCTCTGCCTTACGCTTGAGCCAACCCACCAATTCAAGGACATTTTGCCAGCGTGACTGGGCGGGTTTTTCATCCAAAGTGTCATAGAGATAACGTTCGTACTGGATTGCGCTGAGTAAGTCATCCAAAATAATGCCTGCGGGCTCAGCAGCATGTACCGTCTGTCCCGACTCAACACGGCCGGCACGATACTGAACACGAACAATAAACTCACCAAAGGTGCGTAAAGGTTCAAGCTGACGCGCATTGAGGCGGGGCTCAATGCCCTGCTCAAACAAGGCCTCAAAAAGAGAAATCTTTCGCTCGCCTGCGTATTGCCCGAGCGTCTGAAGCGTGGCTTGCCCAATCCCTCGCTTAGGTGTGGTGGCCGCGCGAATAAAAGCGGGATCATCGTCTTCGTTCGCAATCAAGCGCAAATAGGCCAGCACATCACGAACCTCTGCTTTATCAAAAAAACTTTGGCCACCAGAAATCGTATAAGGAATGTGCAGATTGCGCATCGCTTGTTCAACAATACGAGACTGATGGTTTCCACGATACAAAATCGCGAAATCTTTCCAGGCGGCCTGTTTTTCAAAACGCGCCGAAGAGATTTTCATCGCGACATTCTCTGCCTCCACCTCATCACTTGCCATTGCAGTCACACTGATGGCGTCACCCATACCGTGCTCAGACCATAGCTTCTTTTCAAAAAGCTTTGGATTTTTTGTGATCACATGATTCGCGGCGGCCAGAATACTTTGACTAGAGCGATAATTTTGCTCAAGCTTGACCAGTTTGATCTGAGGGTAATCGGTCGTCAGCTTAGCCAGATTCTCGATCGTCGCTCCGCGCCAGGCATAGATCGCCTGATCATCGTCTCCAACCGCTGTGAACATGGCGCGCGCGCCCGTGAGCCACTGCACAAGACGATATTGGCAAACATTGGTGTCCTGATACTCGTCGACCAAGAGATAACGTACTTTTTTTTGCCACTTTTCACGCGCTTCGATGCTGCGCTCAAAGATCTGCGCGGGAATCGCGATCAGGTCATCAAAATCCACCGCCTGGTATGCCGCTAACGTGGCGCTATAGCTTCTGTAGACCCGTGCGGCCTCGACTTCACTGGGTGTCGAGGCAAAATTAGCCGCAGCATCCGGATCCAGCATCGCATTTTTCCAAAGTGAAATCGTTTGTTGGACAGCGCGCAAACGGCCTCGATCCGTCGTAGCCAGCAAATCTTGAATAATGGCTAGTGCATCATCCGAGTCAAAGATTGAAAACTGCGGCTTGAGTCCAGCATGTTGCGCCTCTTCGCGTAAAATTTTCACCCCGAGCGAATGAAACGTGCTGATTGTGAGGCCTTTCGCGATAGAGGGATCCACCAAACGCTTGACTCGATCCTCCATCTCTCGTGCGGCCTTGTTGGTGAACGTCAGTGCCAGAACATTGCGCGCAGGATATCCGCAATCGCACAACAAATAAGCTATTTTTTGCGTAATAACACGGGTCTTTCCTGACCCTGCCCCTGCCAGCACCAAACAGGGCCCATCAAGATACAGAACAGCTTCGCGCTGAGCAGCATTCAGACCATTAGTGAAAGACGTCGACATGGGGAGCCATCAAATTTCGAGCGGATCAACTTCAAGCTGCCATCGTACTCGACGCAGATCGGGGTGGTCGCGCAAGGCAGCCAACCAGTGGCGCATGAGTAACTGAAGCGCAGGGCGATGCGTCGCTTCGACAAGAAGTTGCGCTCGACACATATTATCGACACGCACAATCCGCAAAGGTACAGGGTCGTACAACGTCATCACGGCTTCAGTTTGCTGCGTCTGCAACAAGCCTTGCGCAGCCTCCTTTGCCGCTTGCAAAAAATCCAAAGCGACATTGAGATCGCGCGCTTCGGCACTCAACAACGCCTGATGGGAAAATGGAGGCAACATCGCCGCCTCACGCTCACGTATCGTGTGACGCGCAAAACCAGCATAGTCATGCTTGACCAAGGCCTGGTAGACGGACTGCTCCGGATAACCTGTCTGCACGATCACCTCACCATGCCCGGTATGGCGACCCGCACGACCTGCTACCTGCATAAGTTGAGCGAACAACCTTTCCGGCGCCCGAAAGTCCTGCGAGAAAAGCATGGCGTCGGCATTAAGAACACCCACCAAGCCAAGATTGGCAAAGTCATGCCCTTTGGCGACCATTTGCGTCCCCACCAATATATCGACCTCGCCCGCATGCACGCTTGCAAATAATGCCTGCGCACTGCCTTTTTTACGCGTACTGTCTGCATCAATGCGTGCCACCCGTGCTTGTGGAAACAACAAACCTAAATGCTCTTCGATCCGTTGAGTGCCCCGACCAATCGGTTGCATATCCTGATCGCCACAATCCGGGCAAGCCTGAGGAACACGTTGCTGAAAACCACAGTGATGACAATGCAACTGATGACGTCCAGACGACATCCGATGCAGCACGGTAAATGTCGTACACCTGGGGCACTGGCTCACCCAACCACAAGAGGTGCAATGCAATGCCGGGGCATAGCCACGGCGATTTAAAAAAATCAATACCTGTTCGCCATTGTCCAAGCGGGTGCGCATTGCATCGAGCAACTGCACGGATATCCCATGCTCCATCTTGAGACGACGCGTATCGACAAGACGCACCGACGGCAAGCTGACCTCTCTTGCGCGCGCAGGCAAATCCAATCGCGTGTAATTCGCTTTTTCAGCATGTACCCAGCTTTCTAGAGAAGGCGTAGCGGAACCCAGCACCACAGGAATACCTAAGTCATGCGCTCGCCACACAGCAAGATCCCGTGCCGAATACCGCAACCCATCCTGTTGTTTGTAAGAAGGATCATGCTCCTCGTCGACCACGATTAAACCCACATCATCCAAGGGCGCAAAGATAGAGAGTCGTGTGCCCAATACGACTTTAGCTTCACCCCGCTGAACGCGTAACCAAGCCCTCAGCCTCTCGCCATCAGACAATGCGCTATGCAAAACGGCCACACCACCCACACCGGCCACAGGCTCCAATCGGGCGCGCAATGATTGTTCAAACTGGGGCGTCAGGTTGATTTCAGGGACCAACAGTATTACCCGTTTGCAACGG
>JBIKOQ010000136.1:0-5180 GCA_044357955.1 Burkholderiaceae bacterium
TTCCAAAGGTCGATCACGACTTTGTAGTCAGCAGCCGCTTTTGCAGGGTCAGTGCCAACAACCTTGATATTGCTCAGATTAGGAAGCTTAGTCAATTTTGAGACATCGATATCAGAGCGTGTCGGGCGGCGAAAGTTTTGAATCAACTCAGCCTCCTGGACTTCTTTTGAAAGCAACACATCGTAGAGTTGTTGGGCTGCTGCAGCACCATTTTTAGGATTTTTGATGATTGCGACAGCTTCGGGTGCAACGAACGCACCTTCTTGTGGGTAGACGAGTTCAATTTCTTTTTGGCCACCTGCAACATAAGAGTAAGCGGCGTATTCCATCGTGATACCGATAGGATATTCACCATTGGCGACACTCTTATAGACTTGTGCTGAGCTTTTTGAAATGACAACGTTTGCAGCCAGTTTTTTCAAACCGTCAGCGCCGAACAGTTGATAAATACCGTATACCTGATCGTAGGCGCTGCCGGAGGTGGCGGGATCACCCATAATGATCTTGTTTTTCCAAGCTGGGGCGAACAAGTCCGTCCAGCTTTTAGGGGCGGTGGCGCCTTTGAGCTGCTTGTTATTGATCATCAAGATCATGACATGTGCGTTTGAGCCTACCCATAGAAGATCGGGACCCTTGAATTGAGCAGGAATATCCTTGGCTTGAGCAGACTCATAGGGTTGGAAATTTTGACGAAAAGCTGCCATGGTGCCAAAGCCGGCACCCCAGACAACATCACCTAAAGGATTTTTTGCCTCGGCTTCGATGCGTTTCATCAGTGCGCCCGTGCCAGAAGTGACTTTTTGAATATTGAGTCCAGGTGCAGTTTTTTTGGCAACATCGGTAGCCGTATCGATCACCTGAACATTGTTTGAGGTGTACATCACCGCACTGTTTGCAAAGGCTGTTGCAGTACTCAACAGGGTGAGGGCGCCAAGCGCTGCAGGTGCTAAGAGACGGTTCATTGTGAAGTGTGTCATGCGATGACTCCTGAGTTAGGGATTGCGACTGGAGAATAGGTCAAGCTTTAAAAAACGGATTGAAAGATAAACCGGAATCAAGATCACTGTCATCAGGATGACTCCGTAGGCTGAGGCCCGAGCCAAGTAACCCGAGTCGATCTGACGGTACATTTCTATGGGCATCGTTTCCATCCCGCCAAAATACAAAACAATGGTAGCTGATATTTCAGACAATGATGTCACCCACATCAGAATAGCGGCTCCAAGGATCGCGGGTTTCATGACGGGGAGAATGACTTTGAAAAAGCTTTTAATCGGTGGTACACCAAGATTGATTGAAGCCTCTTCTATTGAGTCCGGGATGCTGTAGAGGGAGGCGGAGGCCGAGCGAATTGAAAAAGGAACTTTTCGTACAAAGTAGGCTGCTGCCATAATGGCCCAAGTGCCCGTGAGAATAATCATGCCGCTGTTATAAGTTTGAATCAATGCGATACCGAGCACCGTTCCTGAAATCGCTAACGGTAACATCACGACATAATCCAAAATCGAAACGACCCACATCCTTTTTTTAACGATGAGGTAACTGACGATCGTGGCAAAACAGGTGCCGATCAGTGTTGCGATACTGGCCAGTGAGAGCGAATTAAAAATCGGACCGGGCGCTTGCCGCAATGCACGATCCATATTTTCAAGCGTGAACGTTCCATATTGCATCACCGGACCACTTGATTTGGTAAAGGCGCCAATTAAAACAATCATCGCGGGGATAAGCGATAACGCGACAAAGAGCAGCACGACAAAGGTAAGTAGCCCAGCGGAAAAACCTTTGGCGCGAATGGGTTTGGGTGCTCGACCTTGTTGCATGTGATAAGTCTTACGCTCTACGATGGTTTTTTGGACAAAAAGCACCAAACCCACTAGCAGCACGGAAAGCACGGCGAGCACGCTTTGCATCGTAGGGTCTGAGCCCATCTCGGAAAGAAAGGTCGTGTAGGTGAGAGAAGACAACACATCGACCGACCCGCCTAAAATCATCGGGATCGAAAAGTTATCTACGGCCAGGGTAAAGACCACCATTGCATTGATTAATAGGGCAGGCGCCAGCACCGGCAAAGTCACAGTGAATGTGCGCCTAAGTCCGCTGGCGCCTAAGTTGGTCGCTGCCTCTTCTATCGTGCCATCAATCGCTTTTAGCGCGGCAAGCATGCCGATGTATGCGTAGGTGTAATCGTTCAGTATCAGGGTGTAAGTCATGCCGAACCAGCCATAAAAGCTCGGCAGCTCGATCCCGATAAACTCAAACGCACGGCGCGCCAGACCATTATTACCAAGAAGCATTAACCACGCCTGGGACACTACGATGTCGGGTAAGACGATTGTCGCCAGAGGTAAAAGAGCAACGATAGACTTTCCCGGAAAATCAAAGCGTGTCACGATATAAGCGAGCGGTGCACCGAGCAGCATGCACCCAAGTGTTGCGGTAATGCCTAGTCGCAAAGTATTAAAGAAGGCTTCGACGTATCGGGGATTATCCAGAAAAGCCTGAAAGCCTGCCAGACTGAAGGCGCCGGTCTTGATGTCGACAACGCTGTGATAGAAAAGCGAGAGTAATGGCCATAAGACAAAAAATGTCAATACGCCAAGGCAAAGAAGGGCTGGAAGGAACCAAGGGGATACAGCTTTTTTAAAAAAGAGGTTCATGTGCACTCACCTAAGCCAAAACTAGCCGGCATTCGGGAGAGAAGCTCAGAAAAACCGCATCGCCCGCAAGTTTTCGAGGATCAACGGCAGTGGGAATATCGGCCATCAGAGTGCTGCCATCCACAAGTCGGAGGCAGTAGGTCACTTTGAAACCCAGATACCGTCTGAACACGACCTGTGCGGGTATATGATGAATGCTTGTTGTCGAAGTAGACTGAATATAAATATGCTCCGACCGCGCGGCGAGTTGATACTTCGGTTGCTCAGTGTCTCTCAAAGACTGCGTGCGAGTGGTCACTGCCGCGTCAGTGGCAATCATGATCAATCCACCTGCAACGGCAACTTCAGTCAGCGCGCCGCGGTCAATACTGTGCGAAACGGGAATCAAGTTGGCTCCACCTATAAAGTCAGCGGCGTAGGCGGTGAGCGGACGTGAGTAAAGGCCTTCGGGTGTGTCGAGCTGATCGATCTTGCCGCTACGCAATAATGCGATTCGGTCTGACATCGAAAGCGCTTCTTCTTGATCGTGGGTAACAAAAATAGTCGTGATGTTGGCCTCTTGCTGGAGTTCGCGGATGACGTCGCGCATTTGAATCCGCAGTTTTGCATCAAGATTTGAGAGTGGCTCATCCATCAGAAGAATTCTGGGTTCGATGACCAGCGCTCGAGCGAGCGCGACACGTTGTCGTTGACCACCAGACAGCTCTCCGGGATAGCGTTTTTTCAGGTGAGCAAGTTCGACGCGTTGCAAAATCCGATCGACTTTCTCATCAATCCTTTGATTAGAAAACTTTCTTACGCGTAAGCCATAGGCGACGTTATCGAATACGGTTTTGTCGGGAAATAATGCATAGTCCTGAAAAACCATACCGGTTTCTCGTTTGTATGCCTCAAGATGAGTGACATCTTCGTCGCCAATGTGTACTTGACCTGCGTCGGGGATGATAAATCCTGCGATCATCCGAAGCAATGTCGTTTTACCACAGCCACTTGGTCCTAGAAGTGTGAAAAACTCACCGTGAGCGACAGCAAGAGAGAGCTTATCTATGATAGTGACGTCGCCATATTGTTTGACGACGTTTTTGAGTGTGATGTCTGCCATGTCTGCCGGTATATAGAAATTTTTTGCCGAGAAAGAATTTGAAGGCTATGCTTACAGGTCTTAATGGTAGCCTATTCGTTTTAGATCAATCTCCGAATTGATCATTTTGAGAAACTGACATGTCCCCTTGGAAAGCGGCGCATCCTGGTGATGCCTTCGAAGATATTGATACACCGGCCTTGGTTCTTGACCTCGATGCGTTTGAGCGCAACCTTGCGCGGATGCAAAAAGCGCTCGAGGGCAGCAATATGCGTCTTAGGCCCCACGCCAAGAGCCACAAGTGCCCCGACATCGCGTTGCGTCAGATTCAGCAAGGCGCGATCGGGATTTGTTGTCAAAAGGTCAGCGAAGCCGCCCGCTTTGTCGAGGCCGGTGTTCAGGATGTGCTGATCACTAATCAGGTCGTCGGTGCAAAAAAGGTTGGTCATGTGCTGGATATGGCGGCGCGGGCGACGATTGGCGTGCTGGTGGATCACCCGGAACAGGTGGCACAGTTTGCGCAAGCGACGAGCGCACGCAAGATTACGGTGGATGTCTATATCGAAGTCGACGTCGGGATGGGACGCTGCGGTGCGGTCTCAGTCGATGAAGTGACCGCGTTAGCAAAGCAAATCAAGGCTGCGCCTTACCTACGTTTTATGGGTTTACAGTGTTATCACGGTAGTGCTCAGCACTACCGCGAACCTGAAAAAAGACAAGCGGCCATTCGTCAAGCCAGCGATATCGCCCTCACCATGCGTGCGGCGATTGAAAAGCTGGGGATGAAAGTCGAGCGTATTACCGGGGCCGGGACTGGGTCGGTGGTGCTTGAGCGCGATTCAGGCGTCTTTAATGAAGTGCAGTCTGGCTCCTATATTTTTATGGATGCCGATTACGCTAAAAATCAACAAGGTCCTCAAGATATTCAGTTCGAGCATGCGTTATTCGTTAAAACCGCGGTCTTGAGTCGCCCGACGGCGAACCGAGCAGTGGTCGATGCCGGACTGAAAGCATCGAGTATCGACTCCGGCCTGCCTGTAGTGTGGCAAATGCCCGGTGTCGAGTACACCAAGGCAAGCGACGAGCATGGTGTGTTGGAGACCGCGCAGGCCAATCATCCCGGGTTGGGTGATAGCTTGTTGCTGGTTCCCGGGCATTGCGACCCGACCGTAAATTTATATGATGAATTGATTTGTATTCGTGGTGGAAAGGTCGAAGCAGTTTGGCCGATCGCCGCACGTGGTGCCGCACTTTAAAATAATATCTGGAGATAACATCATGCATCAGTATCATTCACGAATTCGTTTAGCGTTAGCCGCAGTGACCTTGAGCGCGCTTGCGTTACCTCAGTTGAGTGTCGCGCAATCAGCCGCCGCGTATCCACAAGAACCCGTCAAATTCATCGTGCCCTATCCAGCAGGCGGGGTGAGTGATGTATC
>JBIKOQ010000137.1:0-5159 GCA_044357955.1 Burkholderiaceae bacterium
CTAATACGCGCTTTTAGTTGCTTAATATATGCGGTTCGCTATAATGCGAACCGCATTTGTTTTTTTTGCTGTGTTGGCCCCTTGTTTTTGCTTTTCATTTGAAAACGCACGGGGTGCTTAGCTCAGTTGGTAGAGCGGCGCCCTTACAAGGCGTAGGTCACAGGTTCGACCCCTGTAGCACCCACCAACCACAGCCACAAACATCCATACTGAGAGTAAAATTTCCAGTATGAGAGTTTTACTAATCGAAGATGATGCGACCCTGGGTCGAGCGCTACAAGAATTCTTAACTAGCCAGGGCTATGCCGTTGACTGGCTTGCCGAGGGTCAACGCGCACTCACAGCCGTCAAAAACTACACCTACGATCTCGTCGTTTTAGATCTCAATCTTCCCGATCTTGACGGTTTAGAAGTTTTAAAGTCCTTCCGCCGAGAGGGTCGCTACCTTCCGGTGTTGGTGTTAACTGCACGGGATGCCCTTGTAGACCGTGTTGCCGGCCTTGATGCTGGAGCGGATGACTACCTATCAAAACCTTTTGAATTAGACGAGCTTGCAGCACGTGTGCGTGCCTTCGCGCGCAGACATCATGGCACTGTTGTGCCTGTGATCGAGTACGGTGCGCTCAGCTTTGATAGTGTCCATCGAGAGGTGCGCGTGGCGGGCGAGTTGTTATCGGTCTCTGTTCGCGAGCTCTCTGTGTTGGAGATGCTGTTGTCGAGAGCTGGCAAAATCGTGACCAAACAACAAATCACGCAAGCACTTTCTGCCATGGAGGCAGACTTTAGTGAAAACGCTGTCGAGGTCTATGTTTAC
The DNA here is from genome assembly GCA_044357955.1 of Burkholderiaceae bacterium. Lineage (GTDB taxonomy): Bacteria > Pseudomonadota > Gammaproteobacteria > Burkholderiales > Burkholderiaceae_B > Zwartia. The sequence continues at coordinate 815 of JBIKOQ010000137.1, forward strand.
AGATTGAGGAAAAGGCTAGAAGGAATGGGCGTAGCCATTAAAACCGTTAGAGGTTTTGGATATATGCTCGAACAAGAGTCCTCGGAGTAGGCCTCATGACGTTCTTTCCCGCACCAGGTTCTCTCGCTAGGCTGCTGATTTTGCGCCTACTGCCGCCCATCATTGCTTTAGTGTTGTTGGATCAACTGCTCACTTGGTTGATTTCCCATAAACTCGATAGCGACGAATGGCAGCGAGAGGATATTTTTTGGCTCATGATTGTTGGTCAAACGCTTCTCATTGCTTCGTTAGTTTGGGTCGTCATCAGCGTTGTGAAACGTAGCATGGCCTCTATCCATGCCTTGTCTGAACAGATCTCTCAAAGATCCGCCGCAGATCTTGGTCGTATGGATTTAGAGGAGTTACCAACAGAGTTTGAGCAACTTTTGACCCATACCAATGCGCTTTTTTCACGCTTAAATGACACGTTCGAAGCACAGAGGCGCTTTGTTGGGCATGCCGCCCATCAGCTTAAAACACCCTTAGCGGGCCTGAAGCTCGAGTCTGAGCTGATGTTGACCCAGCCTTTACCAGAAGATGTGCGAGAGAGGGCAGAGCGCATCAAGATGGTCACTGATCGCATGATTAGACTCGGTACGCAGCTATTGCTATTGGCCAGAGTTGATCCCGAGGGGCGTCCGCAAGACCAATTCGTCATGCTTGATTTATGTGAGTGGACACGCACATGCGGGGCAGAGTGGTTGGAGCGTGCCAACGCACGCAAAATCGACTTGCAACTCGACGCACCCGATCATCCTGTGTGGATAGAAGGTGACCCGATTTTGCTCAGAGAGCTATTAGGGAATCTGATCGACAATTCTCTTAGATATGCCCAAGGTGCAACGCGTATACGTTTAAATGTCAGTGCGACTCCGCCTACATTATCGGTCGAGGACGATGGTTGTGGCATCAGTGTGCAGGATCAGGGCAGGGTTTTTGATGCGTTTTACCGCGCAGCGGATGCTCAGGAGGGCGGATCAGGCTTGGGTTTGGCCTTGGTGCGTGAGATTGCGCGGGCGCATGGTGCATGGTGGAACTTGATCAGCGGTCCTCATATTACAGGCGTGCGGATCACGATTTTGTTTCCTGGCTTGCGCAAAGGTGCTCAGCTCAGTCGCATGGAGCGACTCAGTCAACTTCAGCTTTAATGTTTCGTAGAGGCTTGCAACGTGCTCTCGAGGGTCTTGACGAAAGCACGTTGTGTCACGCTTAATTTATTTGCGACCTGCACGAGCTTCGATACGCATACGCAATGCATTGAGCTTAATAAAGCCCGCAGCATCGGCTTGGTTATAGGCACCGCCATCATCATCAAAGGTTGCGATCGTTTGATCAAAGAGCGTGTCTTTAGAGTCCCGAGAAACCGTATAGACATTGCCTTTGTAGAGTTTGACGCGCACCCAACCGTTCACGTCTTGTTGGGTTGTATCAATTAGGGCTTGTAGCGCACGACGCTCAGGTGACCACCAGTAACCGTTATAAATCAGGGTGGCATAACGTGGCATCAAATCATCTTTGAGGTGCGCGACTTCGCGATCAAGCGTGATGGATTCGATAGCGCGGTGTGCTTTCAGCATAATAGTGCCGCCGGGTGTTTCGTAGCAGCCGCGTGACTTCATACCAACGTAGCGGTTTTCAACCAGATCGAGACGACCAATGCCATGTTTGCCGCCAAGTTCGTTGAGCTTTGTGAGGACTTGGGCGGGTGAAAGACGCACGCCATTGAGCCCAACAATATCGCCATGCTCAAATTCGATGTCAAGGTATTCGGCTTTGTCAGGTGCAGCCTCGGGCGATACGGTCCAGCGCCACATTGATTCTTCGGCCTCGGCTTTTGGATCCTCAAGATGGCGACCCTCAAAGCTGATATGGAGCAAGTTGGCATCCATGGAGTAGGGTGCACCACCTTGCTTGTGCTTCATGTCAATCGAAATGCCTGCGTCTTCTGCGTATTGCAAAAGTTTTTCACGAGAAACTAAATCCCACTCGCGCCAAGGCGCGATCACTTTAATCCCTGGCTCCAAAGCGTAATAGCCAAGTTCAAAACGTACTTGGTCATTGCCTTTGCCGGTGGCGCCATGGGAAACCGCATCAGCGCCCACTTGGCGCGCGATTTCAATTTGTCGTTTGGCAATCAAAGGACGTGCGATGGACGTTCCTAATAAATACTCGCCTTCGTAGACGGTATTGCAGCGAAACATGGGATATACAAAATCACGCACAAACTCTTCACGAAGATCGTCAATAAATATTTGTTCAGGCTTGATCCCGAATTTAATAGCTTTAGCGCGCGCGGGCTCGAGCTCTTCGCCTTGGCCGATATCAGCGGTAAAGGTGACAACTTCACATTGGTAGGTGTCCTGGAGCCATTTTAAAATGACCGAAGTATCGAGTCCGCCTGAGTAGGCCAAAACAACTTTTTTAATATCGCTCATGAGCTGCTCTATGTGTAGAAAGTAAGAATTTTAACCCGTTCAACGGGCAGAATTAACCCGTTTAGCGGGCAGAAACTATGTATCGCGTTGACCAAGAAGAAGGAATTCCATCAACGCTTTTTGAACGTGCAGTCTGTTTTCAGCCTCATCCCACACCACACTCTGCGGTCCCTCGAGAACCTCAGCGGTGACTTCTTCTCCTCGATGCGCTGGCAAGCAATGCATGAATAAGGCATCGGGTGCCGCCCGACTCATCATGTCTTGATCCACACACCAATCACTGAAGGCCTTGCGACGCTCTTCATTCTCAGCTTCATAACCCATGCTCGTCCAGACGTCAGTGGTCACGAGATGTGCGCCTTGGCAAGCCTCATTCGGATCTGCAAATTCTTTGAGTACAGAGGCTTTGGCATTGCCGATACGTTCGGTTTCAAGTCGGTAACCTGCAGGAGCGGAGACATGTAACTTGAAATCTAACAACTCAGCGGCCTGCAGCCAGGTGTAGGCCATGTTGTTCGCATCGCCGACCCAAGCCACCGTTTTACCGGAGATACTGCCGCGGTTTTCAATGAATGTAAAAATATCCGCCAAAATCTGACAGGGATGAAACTCGTTGGTCAAGCCATTGATCACGGGCACACGTGAATGTTGCGCAAAGCGCTCAAGGCGTGTTTGCTCAAACGTGCGAATCATGACAATGTCCACCATGCGTGACACCACGCGTGCGGTATCCTCGATGGGTTCTGAACGGCCAAGCTGAGAGTCGTTGGTGGTGAGATGAATGACCGAACCACCAAGCTGATACATACCCGCCTCAAAAGAGACTCTTGTACGTGTACTGGCTTTTTCAAACACCATCGCCAAAGTACGGTCATGCAAGGAGTGATGCGGTTGATACTGCTTGAATTTGTCCTTGATGAGCCGGGCTCTGTCCAGAACGTAGAGCAATTCAGTGCGTGTGAAATCACTGAATTGCAGGAAATGCCTGAGAGGGCCGTTAGATTTGGCGGCTTTTGACATGAGTGACTCGATGGGAGCGGTTTATTGCTCAGCGTTAAAGGTTTTGATCAAAGGCACAAGGATGTTGACGATTTGATCGGCCTCGTCTTCTGTAATGATCAGGGGAGGCAACATACGAATGACGCGATCTCTCGTCACGTTGATCAAAAGGCCGGCTTCGAGCGCGCGGCCCACCAAGACACCGCAGGGCTTGTCTAATTCAACGCCGAGCATCAGACCCTGACCGCGGACTTCACGCACGCCAGGCACCCCTTTGAGGGCCTTTTCCAAGGCGGCTTTGAGATGATTGCCGACCTTAGCTGCGTGGGCGAGCAGATTATCATCTTCAAGCGTTTTAAGTGTCGCATTACCCGCGGCGCAGACCAAAGGTCCGCCACCAAACGTGGTGCCGTGACTGCCTGGTCCGAGGACACCGGCAGCGGGCCCCCGTGCTGCGATGGCACCAATCGGAACGCCGCCACCCAGGCCTTTGGCCAAGACAACCACATCAGGCAAAATATCCGCCCATTGATGGGCCAGCCACTTTCCTGTTCGTCCAATACCTGACTGAACTTCGTCGATCATCATGAGCCAACCACGCTCGTTGCAAAGTTTGCGCAGGTCTTGCATGTAGGAGATATCCGAGGGCCGGATACCGCCTTCACCTTGCAGGACCTCAAGCAGGACCGCCACAACGCGCGGCTCTTTGTCTGCGGCTGCTTTGATCGCGTTGAGGTCGTTGTAGGCGACTTTGATAAAACCTTCGGGCAGAGGACCAAAGCCGGTACGGGCTTTTTCGCTATCGGTCGCCGCAAGGGTTCCCAGCGTCCGTCCGTGCCATGACGACTCCATCGTAATGATCGTAGGGAGGT
>JBIKOQ010000138.1:0-5152 GCA_044357955.1 Burkholderiaceae bacterium
CAGTATCGATTACACCAATAATACTCTTGCTTGAGCCGGTGTAACCGGCCGCCCAAGCTTCGCCAGCCTGACTACCGAAGGCATTAGCGATAGGTGTTGCATCGCCATACATGCCCCAGAGACCACCACCGGTGTATCCGGGATCATTACTGAGCATTTCGATGTAAATCTCAGCATCGATGTCTGCTAATGGCTGGTCTGATGGTGACTTGTGCGCTGATGCTCGTGGCCCTTTTGGCAGCGGCATAAGCGCACTTTGCATTTCCTCGCCACCCGTATAGGCAGGCCTATCATTAGGCAAGGTGGCTGGACTAAAGATCAGCCCCAATTCTGAACCCATACGCGCAGTAAATCTGTACCCATTGTCCAGAGTAGCCCAAACCGGGTTGGCAGCGGTAAAGACCGCGTTTGCCAAAGCGCCTAGATCATCCAAATAAGAAAAATCAGACCCTATATCGCTGTCAAATGTGTCTTTTTTCTTTAGATTCTTCATTTAGGCGCCTAAAATTTATGCAGACTGAGAGTGCCGCTGTGTTGGCTTCATCGTGCGCTAGACAGCACCAATAGGGCGGAGCGGGCAGGGTGATAAGCTCCCAAATGTACGTTGCTTGACAATATTATCACCATAGGTCATTAAATGGGGGTAAAAAAATTGCTGCGTCTCGTCGATGACACGTCACTTAAACTACTTGCTAAAACTATCTTTAAAAAAACCGATCTACTATATTGGAAAATGTGTACTCATCTTTTAACAAGCTAAAAGGGACATCAACATGAAAAAAAACCTCTTTGCAACGCTGCGGACAGTGGGCTTAGGCAGCCTCACGGCGCTGGCTTTGCTACCTCATTCGTTTGCGCAAGCGCAAGCCGCTAACTATCCAAACAAACCCATCACGATTGTTGCGCCGTTTGCAGCGGGAACGCTCACGGATATTTTGACGCGTACTGTCGCCAATAAGCTCTCTGCCGCCTTGGGCCAACCAGTCGTTGCAGAAAACAAGACCGGCGCAGATGGCAACATTGGTGCAGCCTTTGTCGCCTCGGCACCGGCTGATGGTTACACATTATTGGTGGGTGCAACGAGCATTGGCTCGATTAACGTTCTGCTGCATAAAAATATCAAATACGATCCACAGCGTGACTTTGTTGGCATTACAAACTTGATTAGCGTGCCCAACGTTCTGGTCGTTGGATCGCATGTGCCTGCCAAGAACCTAAAAGAGCTGCTGGCACTCCAAAAATTGAAAAGTTTTAACTACGGCTCAAGTGGTGCGGGCGGTAGTATGCATCTGTCCGGTGAGATCTATAAAAAGATGGCCGGTGTAGAGATGGTGCATATCCCCTACAAGGGCACAACGCCTGTGATTAATGACATTATTGGCGGTCGCGTTGAAATGATGTTCTGTAACCTGCCGGTCTGCTTGTCGCTGATCCAGTCAGGCAAATTAACCGCTCTCGGTGTCACGTCCGCGACGCGTTCGCCGCTCTTGCCTGACGTACCAACACTCGCCGAAGCTGGCCTGCCAGGCTTTGATGTCAGCGGTTGGTTTGGTTTGTTTGCTCCCAAAGGCACACCGCCAGACATCGTTGCCAAGCTCAATGCCGAAACGGTCAAGATCTTGAACGATCCTCAGTTTAAACAAGACTTCTTGAACAGAGGCGCCATCACGATCGGCGGCTCGTCAGAGGCCTTTACAAAATATGCCGCAGACGAGCGTGTTCGCTGGGCCAAGATCATTGAGGATGCAAAGATCACGTTGGATTGATGAAAATGGGGTGACAAATCTAGACTATTTGTTTGGACAATCCGCGAGCGATAGCTGGGCGACCACACGTATCGACTTCATGCGTGTGGTGTCAGTTTTGATTTAGATATTGAAACCTCCCCTTTTTTTAAAGCTAGTTAGCAGTGATTTGAGTCATCTCTAGAACCTCAGCGATAAATTTTTTATCTCTCTCAATAAGCTCTGCCATTTGAGAGGGGGTGTTGCTCAACGGAATTGCGCCTCGCTCGATCAGCTTATCGACAAAGGTTTTGTCTTTCAGAAGCGTAGCGAGTGCGTCATTAAATTTTTTAATGACTGCGTCAGGTGTACCTTTTGGGGCAAAGTAACCGTACCAAGCACCTACTGACATTTTTTCATAGCCTAATTCTTTGAAGGTCGGCACGTCAGGCAAACTCGGTAATCTGCTGCTACTGGTGACTGCAAGCATTCTGATTTTTTCGCCTTGGATATTGCCGCGAACGGTAATCAGGGCTGGAAACGTAAACAAGACTTGACCAGCCATCACATCTGTCACAGCGGGAGCTGAACCTTTGTAAGGGACGTGGATGACGTTGGAGCCTGTTAGTTTGTTATAGGCTTCGCCCATCATGTGGGCTTGGCTGCCGATTCCATACGATCCGTATGCCAGATTGCCTTTGAAATTCTTTGTGTACTCGACCAGTTCTTTAAAGTTTTTAACAGGCAGGCTGTTAGCAACGACGATGCCTAGCCCGACTTCGTTGAGTGTACCGACTGGGACGAGTTCGCTAGGATTGTAGGTGAGATTTTTATAGAGAAGAGGATTGGCGACGGATGTGGAGTCGGTCGTAAACATTAAAGTGTAGCCATCGGGCTTGGACCGAGCCATGGATTGTGCACCAATTGCAGTGTTCGCTCCACCAAGATTCTCAATTAATAATTGAGTACCAAGAATTTTTTCAAGTTCTGGTGCCGCAAGTCGTGCAAATGAATCAGCACCGCCACCTGGTGCATAAGGTACGATGACTTTAATCGCTCTAGTAGGATAGGAGTCTGCAAAAGCGGGTGCTGTGACTGTCATCGTGCTCGCGATGGTGGCAAGTGCAATACAAAGGTGTTGAATCTTGTTCAAAGAGAGTCTCCATTAAATGTCGTTTTTATAAAAATCATGTCATTGTCACGATTGTTTATTTTTAATCATTAATATAATTTGTAGCATGCTTGAGTATAAATGTGTGATCAACTTTTCGCTTAAGCTATCAATAACAAGGAGGAGTGAAAATGAAAATCGGACGCTATCAGGGTACCAACGGCGAAGAACGTTTGGGCATTGTGGTTGGTGAGAAAAAGGCTTTAAAGGTTTTGGATCTGGTGCGAGCTGCATTAGCACAAAATAAACATCAACCTTTCCCTGTGAATATGGATGGTTTTATTGATGCGGGTACACAGGCGTTAGACAGTGCTTATGACGTGATCGAATGGGCAAAGCGTCAAGGGGACTCGGACTGGTTTGCAGATGAAAAAAGCATTCCGTGGATGATTCCACTCAACGTTCGGAACTGTATTGCCGGTGGCCGAAATTTTGCAGCTCACCGTGCCGAGACCCTTGAGTATTGGACGAAGCAGGGCGCAAAACTTCACAGTGAAATCCCGATGGGATTTATCAAGCTAGCCAGCTCCATGGTGCCAACACGTTCGACGGTGCATCGTCCGCTGGGGTGCGAATGGTTTGACTATGAAGTCGAAGCGACTGCAGTGATTGGCAAATCGGTCACGAGTGTCAATGAGGCTGATGGCTTAAAAGCGATTTTTGGTTACACCATCTTAAATGATCTTTCCGCTCGTGAAATGCAGCGTAAAGAGATGGCGAATCAATCGATTTTGCTTGGTAAAAACTATCCTGAATTGGGACCTCTTGGACCGTGGATTCTGACGGCAGATGAGGTGCCCGATCCTTCTGTGCTCAAGGTCAAACTGACGGTGAATGGTGAGGTTAGACAAGAAGCAAGTTGTTCTGATTTGATTTTTTCATTCCCTGCGCTTGTCTCGCACTGGTCGAAAATGGGCTTGGCGCGTGGTGACCTGATTACAGTGGGGTCACCAGAAGGGGTCGCCATCGGACGCCCCGATCCGATGGCTTTTTATTTGCAGTCTGGCGATGTCGTCAGTGCAGAGGTCCTACAGATCGGGGCGCTTGAAACCTATATTGCTTAGATTATTAGAGTCCTTGCTTTTGGAGCTCCTTGATAATGGGGCTCCATTTTTGACTTTCAGCCTTCATAAATGAGCTGAATTCTGCGGGAGTTCCGCCAGCGATCGTGAGTCCCATGCTGGCATAACGTTCTTTGACTTCGGGTGTCTGTAGCGCGTCATTGACTGCTTTATTCAGCTTGGTGACGATATCAGTTGGAGTTTTTGCGGGAGCAATGATTCCTAACCAGGGAAATGAGGCATAGCCTGGTACACCTGCCTGTTCAATAGTCGGCCAGTCAGGAAATGAGGGTAACCGTGCCTCTGTGGTCACTCCAAGTGGACGTAGCTTGCCACTATTGATAAAGGGAATGCCAGCCTGAGGCACATCAAAGAGTAAATCGATCCGTCCGCCTATGAGGTCCTGCAATGCAGGGCCACCACCTTTATAGGGGATGTTAGTCATTTTTACTTTTGCCATTTTCTGGAAAAGTGCAGCACCCAAATAATTGGAGGTGCCGATGCCTGACGAGCCAAAGGTTAGTTTGTCAGGATTGCTTTGAGCATAGGCAATCAGCTCTTTGATGTTTTTGATGGGTAAGTCTGACCTGATCATCAGTACATGAGCCACTTTTACAACAAGTGCAATGGGCGAGAAATCTTCCAGCGGCGAATAGCGACTTTCGCTGTAATAATGGGGTGCTGTTAGAAACGCAGAGATCGCGCAAAGTAAAGTGTGACCGTCTGGTGGTGACGTCGCCACAAATGCAGAGGCAATGGTTGTGCCACCACCAGGTCTTGTCTCTAAAATGACGGGCTGTCCTAGTGAAGCTTGCATTTTCTCTGCGAGTAACCGGCAAATGACTTCAGTGGCGCCCGGCGATGGCACGATCAAGCGAATAGGCTTAGTTGGAAACGAATTGGCGTGTGCTTGCCCAATCGTTCCGATCGGAACGATCAATGCAAAAATAAATAATGAGATGGTTTTTCGGATCGATCGAATGCCAAGCGCAGAAAATGTATTCATATTCAATTGAAGCTCCTTGAGAATGCAACGCTGAAATATCAAAACATTAGGAGAAAATATAAAGATTTATACTGCTTCAAGCTCTCTAACCGCACACCATCGCATCATGCGCGGATGAGGTTCAGAGTAAGGCGTCGAACGATGCATGGTCCAACTGTCATCCCACATCGCAAGGTCGTTCGGATTCCAT
>JBIKOQ010000140.1:0-5091 GCA_044357955.1 Burkholderiaceae bacterium
CCCGACACCAGCATGGCAATCACATTCTGACCGTCCTCGAGCATCATGCCACGTACACCACGGGCATTACGACCCATCGGGCGCACGTCATTTTCGTCAAAGCGCACTGCCTTACCTGAGTCGGAGAACAACATCACATCGTGCTTTCCATCAGTCAGCTCGGCACCGATCAAGAAGTCACCCTCATCGAGATCCACGGCGATGATGCCTGCCTTGCGCGGATTGGAGAAATCAGACAAAGGCGTCTTTTTCACCGTACCGCGCGAGGTTGCCATAAAGACCGTTTGATCTTCGCTAAAGGCCTTGATCGGTAAAACCACTGTGATTTTTTCACCATCAATCAACGGGAACATATTGACGATAGGCTTGCCGCGGGAAATACGCGTGCCTTGTGGAACCTCCCAAACCTTGAGCCAGTACACCCGACCTCGATCTGAGAAGCACAATAAATAATCATGCGTATTCGCAATAAAGAGCTGATCGATCCAATCGTTCTCTTTAGTGGCAGTCGCTTGTTTGCCGCGACCACCACGTTTTTGAGCGCGGTATTCAGACAGAGGCTGGCTCTTGATATAACCACCGTTGGACAAAGTCACCACCATATCGGCCGGTGTAATCAAATCCTCGGTATCAAGCTCAGTGGCATTTAACTCAATATCCGAACGTCGCGCATCCTTGGCATTGATTGAAAACTCAGTCTTGATCGCCTGAAGCTCGTCACTGATGATGACTGTGATGCGCTCTGGCTTTGCCAAAATATCCAAGAGATCAAGAATCGTATCCATCACGGATTTGTACTCGCTGACGATCTTGTCCTGCTCAAGTCCTGTCAAACGCTGCAAGCGCATGTTTAGGATTTCTTGGGCCTGCGTTTCGCTCAAGCGATACAGGCCATCGGCTTGCAAGCCAAAGGCGTCAGGCAAGTTGTCGGGACGATAGGCCGCACGTCCTCCCACAGCCTCCGTATCGGCACGCGACAACATCTCGCGCACTAAAGAAGAGTCCCAAGACTTGTCCATCAAGTCCTGACGCGCCACAGGCGGCGTTGGAGCGGCCTTGATGATGGCAATGAAATCATCGATATTGGCCAACGCTACGGCCAAGCCCTCAAGCACGTGACCACGCTCGCGTGCTTTGCGCAACTGGAATACGGTACGACGCGTGACCACCTCGCGACGGTGCGAGAGGAAATACTCCACCATCTGTTTGAGATTCAGTAAACGTGGCTGACCATCCACCAAGGCAACCAGATTCATACCAAACGTGTCTTGGAGCTGAGTGTGCTTGTAGAGATTATTAAGAATGACCTCGGGCACCTCGCCGCGCTTGAGTTCGATGACCAGACGCATGCCGTCTTTGTCAGACTCGTCGCGAATATCGGAGATGCCTTCGACTTTCTTTTCGTTCACAAGCTCAGCGATACGCTCTTGCAAGGTCTTTTTATTGACCTGATAAGGCAAGGCATCCACCACAATCGACTGACGATTGTTACCAATGTCCTCGAAGTGCGTCTTAGCGCGCATGATCACACGGCCGCGGCCTGTACGATAGCCTTCGCGTACGCCAACGATGCCGTAAATAATGCCGCCTGTTGGAAAGTCAGGCGCAGGAATGAGCTCGATTAGCTCATCAATGGTGCACTCCGGATTGCGCAAACAATACAAGCAACCGTCAATGACCTCTGCCAAATTATGTGGCGGGATATTCGTCGCCATACCGACTGCAATACCTGAGCTGCCATTCACGAGCAAGTTAGGCAGTCGCGAGGGCAACAGCAACGGCTCGTGTTCACTACCGTCATAGTTGGGCCCGAAGTCGACCGTTTCCTGATCGATGTCAGCCAAAAGCTCGTGAGCGATTTTCGCCAAACGAATTTCGGTATATCGCATCGCTGCCGCGCTGTCGCCATCGACAGAGCCAAAGTTACCCTGGCCATCCACCAACATATAGCGCAGTGAAAAATCCTGCGCCATGCGAACGATCGTGTCGTAAACAGCTTGGTCACCATGCGGGTGATATTTACCGATCACGTCACCCACAATACGCGCAGATTTTTTATAAGCGCGGTTCCAGTCGTTATTGAGTTCGTGCATCGCAAACAAAACGCGACGGTGCACTGGCTTGAGACCATCCCGGACATCCGGGAGGGCGCGCCCCACAATCACGCTCATTGCGTAATCGAGATAACTGCGGCGCATTTCTTCTTCGAGTGATATCGGAAGAGTTTCCTTGGCAAAGGAATCCATAAAGTTCGCAACAAAGGACAGCGGTTGAAAACCCGAGACGGGGTCGAAATGGTAAAAAGCAACTACTATAAGGTAAGCCTAGGATTCTACACCGGCACTCGCCTAGGCGTCGTCGCTTGGATTTCCCTTCGTATATTTCGATGCTCGCTTCAGAAAACAAAAAAAATCAAAATTTTCTGAACTTTTCTGAAACTACTCGGTCTGAATTGTCATCTTCTCTCGGGGAGGCTTTGTCTTACCTACTCAAAACTGCAGATTTTCGGCTCGGAAATCTTGTGTAATTGCGTCTAAACGTAATTTTTTGTTGCCAAAAACCAACAAGAAAGTCCTGTTAAGGGTATAAATACGCATATCGACGCACTAAGAGCACGAGAAGAGTGACTAAACCTCAATAAATGCCTTAAGATTCGATCAGCACTCAGGAAACCCAGCGGGTATTTTTAAAATAGTGCTCACTGTGTTGCTTTACTGGACCCGTTTCCTGATGTATTTTTTTATTTGCGGCGGGGGTTCGCTGCGAGTCACTTATCCAGCTTCAAGCTCAACGAGGAGAAACATGAACAAACCCTCCAAATTCGCTCTGGCACTCGCCTTTGCTGCTTTCACAGCAACAGGCGTCGCTTCCGCGCAGACGGTAGACAATTGGAAGAACGGCTCAGGTGAGCTCATTTGGAAGAACGGTTCCAATGAACTCTGCTGGCAGGACAACTTCTGGACCCCAGCTACGGCTGCAGCCGAGTGCGTCAAAAAATCTGGCCAGCCTACAGCTGACAAGATTTCGATCAAAGCAGAAGCTTTGTTCGACTTTGACAAAGCAATCGTCAAACCAGAAGGTCGTGCTCTGCTCGACCAGGTTGCAGCACGTTCATCTCAAGTCAACCTTGAAACCATCATCGCCGTCGGTCACACTGACTGGATCGGTACCGATGCTTACAACCAGGCACTCTCAGTTCGTCGTGCCGACGCTGTCAAAGCATACTTGGTTTCGAAAGGCGTTCCAGCCAACCGTATCACTGCATCCGGCAAAGGCAAGGCTGATCCAGTCGCTGACAACCGTACAGCAGCTGGTCGTGCTAAGAACCGTCGTGTAGACGTCGAAATCATCGGTAGCAAGAAGTAATTCTTGACACTGATAGGTTAGGCTGCTTCTGCAGTCCTAGCTCATTTAAAAGACCTCGTTCGCGAGGTCTTTTTTCTTTTACGGTTTACATGCGTTTGTTACCCAAAGTTTGGTACTGTATGAACGAATCGCAATTGACTTGCCAGACTTTTAAAAGAATCGCCATGCACTCTGATATGCCTAAGGGCTCACCGAACGTAGATCAAGCCGAACTCGATAAATTCAGCGCCCTCGCCTCGCGCTGGTGGGATCCGAATAGCGAGTTCAAACCTCTTCATGCCATCAACCCACTGCGCCTTGACTGGATCAAGGGTTTGACAGGCGGCCTTCAAGGCAAAAAAGTTCTGGACGTCGGCTGTGGTGGTGGCATCTTGGCTGAAAGTATGGCAATCAGTGGCGCCGACGTCACGGGCATTGACTTAGCAGATAAATCTCTCAAAGTTGCCCGCCTGCATGGACTGGAGTCCGGCGTCCCAGTCACTTACCGTAGCATCAGTGCCGAAGATCTGGCGCTGGAGCAGGCGAATCAGTTTGATATCGTGACCTGCATGGAAATGCTCGAGCATGTACCCGATCCAGGCTCCATCGTGCGTGCGTGCTCAACACTAGTCAAGCCAGGCGGTTGGATCTTTTTCTCGACGATTAACCGCAACCCCAAATCCTTTTTGTTTGCCATTGTCGGTGCAGAGTACATATTGCGTCTTTTGCCTCGTGGCACACATAGCTGGCGCAGTTTTGTCCGCCCAAGCGAGCTCGCACAAGCCGCACGCGCAGCCAACCTCACGACACACCAAGTTATCGGCATGGGCTACAACCCTCTGACCGAACATTACTCGCTCAATCAAGACACGAGCGTCAACTATCTCATGGCGACACGCAAAGGCGACCTGTAAATGACTGCACTCGTATTATTTGATTTTGATGGAACACTTGCTGACACTGCCCCCGACTTGGCCGCTGCCGCCAACAAGCAGCGCGAACGGATGGGTTTAGAGCCTTTACCTATTGATGTCCTGAGACCCTATTCTTCTGCTGGAGCACGAGGTTTGTTGCGTTGTGCGCTAGACATTACTCCAGAACATCCTGAATACGAACAACATCGTGTGCAGTTTCTAAAGGACTACGAAGCTGCGATCAATGTAGAGACGCGCTTGTTTGATGGCGTGCCTGAGTTACTTGAAGACATTTCTCGCGAAGGCTTGACTTGGGGCATCGTGACGAACAAAGCCACCTATCTCGCACAGCCTTTGGTTGTTGCATTGGGGCTCGATCAAGACTGTGCCGTCCTGGTGTGTGGCGATACCACCGCGCACCTCAAACCACATCCCCTGCCCTTGTTGCACGCAGCTCAAGAAGCAGGCTTCAGTACAGATCGCAGCATTTATATTGGCGATGATATCCGAGACATACAGGCGGCGCGCGCAGCTGGCATGGCATCGATCGCAGCTGGCTACGGCTATTGCGGTCCAGATCATCCGATCGAAACTTGGCAAGCAGATCATTGCGTTCACTCAGCCAGAGAAATGTGGCCTGTCATCAGAAAGCTGTTGAATACTTAAACATGTGTTGAACTCTTTTACATATAAAGAGTCTTAATCAATAGATTGTTCGTCTACAATCTAACAACTGGGGCCGATCCGGATTCGACGTGGGTCGCGAAACAGTGCAGGGCATGCCGAGCACCAGTTCGCTCGTAAATCCACTGGAAACACTATAAACGCCAAC
>JBIKOQ010000203.1:0-4184 GCA_044357955.1 Burkholderiaceae bacterium
GGATCCATTGGTCTTGAAAAGGGTCTTGCACTCGTTGATACCGTGCCGCCTGGAAAGAGGCCAATTGCAGATCCCTCAAGCAAAGCACTGACTGCATCCTTTCGGGTTCTTGCATTTGCGACTAATGCTTGTTTAGTATTGTCAAAATCGATAGGCAAGAGGAATGGCCTAATTTGGGGCGATGTCATAAAAATTTGATGAGCGATAATTCGAAATTCTGGCCTTGTACACGATAGGATATACCCCATCACAGTGCTGTCCAGTATCCCGTAAGGATGATTGGCAACCAAAATAAGTGGGCCTGTTTTTGGGATATTTGACAGGTTGCTGTTAACGAACTCCAGACTAATTCCATAACAGTTAACGACGCTTTTCCAGACATTGGGTTCGGCTAACATTTTCCCTTCGTCTTCGTAACGACGCATCCGCTCTATTAGATTGAATCGAGCAGTAAAATTTTCAATTCCACTGATCATCAAACGTTTCGCAAGCGGTTGTGAAGTTTGGGAGTAAGTGAAAGCGTTCTTGTAAAAACTTTCAGAATTTCTTTGCATGTTCTGATGGACGGAGCTTAGATATATGGCTTGCGAAGGTTGTTTATTTTTTATCACTATTCAGATGCTTACTCGGCCTGACCACCTTGGATGCTAGACCTACATACTCCAGCAACTGAATCACCGAAAACGTTAGATCGATCTCAAACCAACGGTGTCCGTGCCTAGCAGAACGAGCGTCTGCATGGTGGTTGTTATGCCAACCTTCGCCGAAGGATATCAGTGCGGCAAACCAATTATTGCGACTGTTGTCTGGGGTATTGTAATTACGATATCCAAACAAGTGCGCGAGAGAATTCACCGTGTAAGCGACGTGCCAGACCACAACCGTACGTACAAAAACACCCCAAATTAATATGCTTAAACCAAATTGAGTCGCTTGCAAGAGGGATCCACTCCAAAGTAGTTCTAGAGCAAAGCCGACTGAAAAGTACAATACCCAAGACGCAACAACGATCAAACCATATAGTGCCGTTGTCTCGAGTTTTTTGTAAAAAGGATCGCGCAAGATATCTTTGGCGAAGTGGGTATAGATCGCGTCGCGATTGATTTGGTCATTTTTGAAAAATAGCCAACCTACATGCGCCCAAAGGAATCCTGCCAAGGGGGTATGAGGATCATCTGAGTCATCAGACTTAACGTGATGCCAACGATGTATACCAACCCACCTTGCGGGAGTATCTTGCATGCAGCAAATTGCCAGCACGACAAAAACATGTTCAAGCCACTTAGGGCACACTAAACTTTTATGGGTCAACAGGCGGTGATAGCCAAGGTTAATCCCTAGGTAGCCGACTACGAATACACCAACAACCATGACCCACACACTTGACCAATTGAACAGCCATGGCAAGCACGCAAGCATTGCCATCAGGTGAACACCGCCAACCGTCAGCACACCGACCCATGCGATCTCTCGACGCGCGACTCCATCTGGAAGTGGTACGCGCACTATTTTTTTTGGCATGACGGGGTCGCCTAAGGTTCCGAAATGAGTTGCAGCAACGCTGCTGAAAGAATAGCTGATCTTATCGCGCGTCACAACACGGAGGCCAATACCAAATATAATCGGCTGCTAGGCTACGCCAGCATGCGCGAGTGATGCGCTTCATCTTTGAACGCCTCATTTAATAAGTGCGGAGTTCAGCGCTCAAGCTCTTTGTCGGTGATTGGCCAGTAGGATTTCCTGATATTAAATATTCTTTTGCCAAGCTATTTCTACAATGACTGCACGACGTGACTTTCTAAAACTAGCTAGTTCTTCGGCCCTGTTGTCGTCTTTTCCGACAATCATCCGCAAGGCTTTGGCGATCCCTGCTTATAACGCGACTGGCACGATTCAGGATGTTAGGCATGTCGTTATTTTGATGCAGGAGAATCGTTCTTTTGACCATTTCTTCGGAACGATGCGAGGCGTTCGAGGATTCTCCGACAGAATCACTATTCCTCTCCCACAAAATCGTTCCGTGTGGCAACAAGATGATGGTGAGGGTAACTATGTGCTTCCCTTCCGTCTTGATCAAACCCAGGGCAATGCGCAGAGGTTCTCCCCCAAAGGTGAACATAGTTGGTTAGATGCTAGTACAGCATGGGACAAAGGTAGGATGTCTGCATGGGTTAAATCCAAGAAACCCCTGTCCATGGCGTACTTTGGTCGTCAAGAATTGGAGTTCCAATTTGCCTTAGCCGAAGCCTTTACGGTATGCGATGCCTACTTCTGCTCTCTACATGGCGGGACCAATACAAATCGTTTATTCCACATGACGGGGACGAATGGCCCAACTGGCGATGGGCCCTATGCATCCAAAAAATCAATTGTGAATAACTTTTGGGATACCCTTTCGCCCAATGATAAAGGGGATACTGGCTACGATTGGATGACATATCCTGAGCGACTTCATCAAGCTGGCATTAGCTGGATGGTGTATCAAAATATGCCTGATAATTTTTACGATAACTCGCTTGCTGGTTTTAAATCCTATCGTAAGGCGAATGTCGATTCAGGTTTGCCTGTATCCAATGACCTCACTTATGCTTCTCCACCCTATGACCCTAGTCTGAATGCTAGGCTACCTCTATATAAGGGTATTGCGAATACGATGCCCGATGGCGGATTTCTGGAGAAGTTTAAGAGTGACATCTTGAGCAACAATCTTCCGCAGGTTTCATGGATCAACGCTCCCGAAAAGTATTGTGAGCACCCTGATACATCAAGCCCGGTTCAAGGAGCCTGGTATACGCAGCAAGTATTAGAGGCGCTCATCGCCAATCCTGAGGTTTGGAGCAAAACAGTTCTGATTGTGAATTTCGATGAGAACGATGGGTACTTTGATCACGTACCGCCACCTTGCGCACCCTCCTATATCAATGGTCAATTGGCAGGTAAAACGACCCTTGCTGATTCTGCATTGTCCTCTGAGTACTACACACATCCCTCGTATTATGTTCCCCCCAATTCAGCGGATCCCATGCCTAACTGGACCACTCCTGATGGCGATTGTTATGGGCCTGGACCACGCGTACCGATGTATGTCATCTCGCCTTGGAGTCGTGGAGGATGGGTGAACTCCCAAAATTTTGATCACACTTCAATACTGCGTTTCCTTGAGGCACGATTTGGCGTGAGGGAAACTCAGATCAGTGATTATCGACGTGCAGTGTTCGGCGACCTCACCAGCGCTTTCAATTTTGCTACGCCTAATGATGCGACGCCCACTTTAAGTGTTCGCCTCACCAAAGTTGGAGCGGATAAGCTTCGTGCTGCGCAAGAAGACATGAAGACCATTACACCGCCCTCTCAACAAACGATGCCAGTACAGGAACCAGGAAGTTGCCTTTCAAGAGCGCTGCCTTATGAGCTCCATACTAGTGCTAGAGTGGACTCGCGATCTCGTACAACCAAACTCATATTTGCAAATAGTGGCACTGCTGCAGCTGTTTTTCATGTTTATGACAAGCTCCATTTAAATGAAGTGCCACGTCGTTATATGGTTGAAGGCGGAAAGCAACTTGAAGATGTTTGGATGACATCCAGTAGCGATGGAGCCTATGATTTATGGGTATTAGGCCCAAATGGATATCATCGCGCTTTTGCTGGCAATGCATCGATAGGCAATGCTGGCGACGGTGCCCAACCTGAAATCCAGGCTCGCTATGACACAATTAAAGGCGATATTTCCTTGCATCTCAGCAATGACGGCAAGTCAACCTGCACGATCACGGCAACGCTTGAGCCAGTATATGGCGGCGATATCCAGCGGGCAAGATTAGAGGCTCAGTCCAAAGTAACAGCGTTGCACTGGAATTTACAAGCAAGTGGTTGCTGGTACGACATTACTGTTACCAGCAGTCATGACCCACAGTGGCGCCGTCGATTTGCTGGTCGTGTTGAAACGGGTAGAGACGCAGTGACTGATCCTGCTATGTGATGAAGATCAGCATCTCTAGAAATAGCCAAAGTTTTACAAAGTTGCCTAGTATTCTTTCGCCTAAACCTATAAATTTTTAGCGAGTTTCATATCCAGCGCTCAGTAATTATTTTTTGGGAAATATGATCCACAAGCGCTGTAGAGTGTTGATTGAGATAAAAGTGATCGCCTTCAAACCAGTGTGTTTCAAAAGACCCATTCG